>NZ_CP102486.1:4500000-4757803 GCF_026261605.1 Dechloromonas sp. A34 | reverse complement strand
TGACGACTGCACTCCTCCCCGCCCGTTGATCGATTCTAACCGGCGGCTTTAGCTATTTGATTTAACGACTGTTTTTATAACAAAACAGGCGGCATCGAGGCCGCCAGAGAAGGCGTGATTCTACCCCTCATCAGGCTAGTTATCCACAGCTTTGCGAAATAATTGATCTTGACAGCAAGGCATGTATCAAGGTGTAATCACGTGTTTTTCTTAGCACATCAAGGGATTACAACATGAAACGCACGTATCAACCGTCGGTCGTGCGCCGCAAGCGCACCCATGGCTTCCTGGTTCGTATGCGCACCAAGGGTGGCCGTGCAGTTATTGCTGCTCGTCGCGCTAAAGGTCGCACACGTCTGGCCGTTTAACCGGACGTTGGGCGAGGTGGATCAAACCTTCGCCAGACGCTATCGCCTGACAAAAACGGATGAGTTCTCATCCGTTTTTGGTTTCAGGAAGGCGATTCGCGGCAAATTGCTGATGTTGCACTATCAGCCGAGGCCTGCCGGTAACGACGAAGCGCGCCTTGGCGTGGTCGTAGCGAAGAAGCTGCTCAAAAGAGCAGTCGATCGCAACCGGGTGAAGCGCGTCGTTCGCGATCAGTTTCGCCGTCGACGCGCCGCTTTGCCGGCTTATGACCTGATCGTGCGACTGGCTGCCAAGCCGCTGCCGCTCGATGCCGGCATGCTAGCCAGCGAATTTGTCGCACTGCTGGGTAAACTGCCGCGGCTTCGGCCAAAGCAGGAAGAATGATGAAACGCCTGTTGATCGGACTGCTTCGGGTCTATCAATATGCGATCAGCCCCTTTCTGGGGCGACGCTGTCGCTATTTTCCGAGTTGCTCGGAATATGCGGTGGAGGCTGTACAGAAACATGGTGCCATCAAGGGTGGCTGGCTCGGCGTCAAACGCGTCTGCCGCTGTCACCCCTGGCATCCCGGCGGGTACGATCCCGTACCCTGATTGAGAATGCTTGCTTACATAGGCCGTTCATGGACACTCGACGCCTGATACTGGTTTTGATCTTCACGTTCTCCAGCTTCATGCTGTGGGAAAACTGGCAGAAGTACAACCAGCCGAAACCGGCCGCCGAGGCCTCAACGGCCAAAGGCACAGCCGGTGCTGCGCCGACGCCGACGGCCAATCTGCAGGCTGGTGCCGCGGTTCCCGCCGCACCCGTCGCGGGGACGCCTGCCGTGGCGACCGCCGAAACCTTCACGGTCAGCACCGATCTGCTGAAGGCGACCATCTCCGCCCAGGGTGGAGATCTGGTCAACCTTGAACTGATCAAGTACAAGGAACATGACAACAAGGACAAGAATTTCGTCCTGTTCGACGCCAAGCATCAGTTCGTCGCGCAAAGCGGTCTGATTGGCGAGGGGCTGCCGACCCATCGCTCGAATTTCAAGCGGGTCGACGGTGCCACAGTGCTGGCCGATGGCGCCGACGAGCTGAAAATTCGCCTCGAAGCCAACGCCGTCAATGGCGTCAAGGTCACCAAGATCCTGACTTTCAAGCGTGGCTCGTACCTTGTCGATGTCGCCTGGGAAGTCACCAACGGCAGCGACAAGGCCTTCGCCCCGCATGCCTACTTCCAGTTACAGCGCGATGACATCGCCCGGCCGGTGAAACAGCCATGGTGTCGACCTTCACCGGTCCGGCCGTATTCACCGAAGCCGAAAAATACCAGAAGGTGGATTTCAGCAGCATCGCCGACAATAAGGCCAAGTTCGCCAAAACGGCAGACAACGGCTGGCTGGCCATGGTCCAGCACTATTTCGTCGCCGCCTGGGTGCCGAAAGAGAAAACCCAGCGCGAGTTCTACATGCGCAAGCTGGAAGGCGTGAATGCTTACCAGGCCGGCGTCATCGTGCCGATGGCCGAAATTGCGCCGGGCGCCAAGGGTGAAACGGCAGTCAGTCTCTATGCCGGTCCGCAGGAACAGTCTGCCCTCAAGGCAATTGCACCGGGACTCGACCTGGTGGTCGACTACGGCTGGCTGACGGTCGTAGCCGCACCCATTTTCTGGGCACTGGAAGCCATCCACAAGCTGGTTGGCAACTGGGGCTGGGCGATTGTCGTGCTGACCATCATCATTAAGGCGATCTTCTTCCCTCTCTCCGCTGCATCCTACAAGTCGATGGCCAAGATGAAGCTGCTGACGCCGCGCCTGATGCAGTTGAAAGAACGATTTGGCGACGACAAGCAACGTCTGAATCAGGAAATGATGAAGATGTACCAGACCGAGAAGGTCAATCCCCTCGGTGGCTGCCTGCCAATCCTGGTGCAGATTCCCGTCTTCATTTCCCTCTACTGGGTGCTGCTCGGTGCCGTCGAAATGCGCGATGCACCGTGGATACTGTGGATCAAGGATCTGGCCTCGGCCGACCCCTATTACATCCTGCCGGTCATCATGATGGTTTCGATGTTCATCCAGACCAAACTCAACCCGACGCCGCCGGATCCGATCCAGGCCAAGGTCATGATGATGATGCCGCTGATCTTCGGCTTCATGTTCTTCTGGTTCCCGGCCGGTCTGGTGCTCTACTGGGTGGTCAACAACGTGCTGTCGATTGCCCAGCAGTGGCAGATCACGCGCATGATCGAAGGCGGCGGCAAGGCTGCCAACGACGCCAAAGCGTGACGTGAAATCCGACACCATCGCCGCCATCGCCACGGCTCCCGGCCGTGGCGGTGTCGGCGTCATCCGCATCTCGGGCAGCAATTTGCTGCCCTTTGCTTTTGCGCTGACCGGCAAGACCCCAAGCCGCGCTACGCCACCCTGGCCGATTTCAAGGCCGGCGACGGCAGCACGCTCGACAGCGGCCTGCTGCTCTATTTTCCCGATCCACATTCCTTTACCGGTGAAGACGTCATCGAGTTGCAGGGCCATGGTGGTCCGGTCGTCATGCAGATGCTGCTCGCCCGTTGCCTCGATCTCGGTGCCCGCCTGGCCGAGCCCGGCGAATTCAGCCGCCGCGCCTTCCTCAACGGCAAGCTCGATCTGGCCCAGGCCGAGGCGGTGGCCGACCTGATCGATGCCGCGACGGCCAGTGCCGCCCGTTCGGCCGTCCGTTCGCTGCAGGGTGAGTTCTCGAAAGCCATCCACGGCCTGACCGACGAGTTGATCAACCTGCGCATGCTAGTTGAGGCGACGCTGGATTTTCCCGAGGAAGACATCGATTTCCTCAAGGCCGCCAATGCCTTTGGTCGCCTGGAGCGCCTGCAACTCAACCTGGCCGAGATTTTCGACCGCGCCGGTCAGGGCAAACTGCTGCAAAGCGGCCTCCACGTCGTTTTAGCTGGCCAGCCCAACGTCGGTAAGTCCTCGCTGCTCAATCGGCTAGCTGGCGACGATCTGGCCATCGTCACGCCGATTGCTGGCACGACACGTGACGCGCTGCGCTCGACCATCCAGATCGAAGGCATTCCGCTGCACATCATCGACACCGCCGGCCTGCGCGAAACCGAGGATGAAGTCGAGAAGATCGGTATCGAACGCAGCTGGAAGGAAATCGAGCGCTCCGACGTCGTCCTGCTGCTGGTCGATGCCCGCGCTGGGGTGGCCGACGCCGATCGTGAAATTCTTGGGCGACTGCCCGAGCGCCTGAAGCGCATCACGATCTACAACAAGATCGACCTTTCTGGCGCTCAGGCCGAACGCCACGACGAACCGGACACCACAGCCATCTCACTGTCCGCCCGCTCCGGCGAAGGCATCGAACTGCTGCGCCAAGAATTGCTGCGCATCGCCGGCTGGCATCAGACGGAAGATGTCTTCATCGCCCGCGAGCGCCACCTGCGCGCCTTGGCCAGCGCTCAGGAACACATTGCCGCTGCCCGTCAGGTCGTCGAAAGTGCAATGCCGGCACTTGAATTGTTTGCCGAAGAACTTCGCCTGGCCCAGCAGGCCCTCGGCGAAATTACCGGCGAATTCACTGCCGACGATCTGCTAGGCGTCATTTTCAGCCGCTTCTGCATCGGAAAATAGAAATTTTTTTTCGGTCTTAAAAGCTGTGCGCAAGCTGTCAGCACTTTGTGGGTAAATACTGAATATAGCTTTTTCGAAAAACTGTGCACATTTCATCCACAGCTGATTCAGTGCTTTCTGAAGAGCCTATATAAGCATTTAACTTATTGAATAAAAAACACTTATTCAAGTTATCAACAGAACTGTTCCTGATATAGTCATAGTAGTAGTTTTATTTATAGATCTTATTAAAGAACCAAGAGGACACCCGCAATCGTGAGTTATTCAGTTTTACGGTAATTTTTGTGGTCGGGGTTCTGATCGTCAAATTCGCTTGAGATACTTTCGCGCTGCTGTAATTCGTTTTCCGGAACTCATTGCCGAGAGTATTTACTAATAAAATTCGGTCACTTCGTCAGAGGAAAAGCTCATGCGCATAACGCTTGTTCACCCGGCTGGGTTCAATTTCGTGCCGGGGCAGCCCGATTTTTCAGTACTTGCCAACCGCATGCCACCTATCGGCATCATGCAACTGGCTTCCTGGCTGGAAAAATTTGGCCACAACGTGCAGTTGCATGACTGTCTCGGACCCTATTCGCCACCAACGATTGCCGAGAACGCTGAGATCGTGCTTGCCACCGATCCGGAAATGGTTGGTTTTTCAGCCACTACTTCCGGTTTCATGGATGCCGTCGAGCTTGCGGCCTATATTCGCGAGCGTCGGCCGGAGATCAAGATTGTTTTCGGCAACGTTCATGTTTCGTCGCTCGGTGCGCCGATCCTCGAACACTTCCCGGAAATCGACTATCTGGTGATTGGTGAAGGCGAAGGCGCCCTGCTCGAACTGGCCGATGGCAAGCCGCTGAAAACCATCGGCAATCTGATCTATCGCGACCAAAGTGAACAAGGCGGCGGCAAGATCCGCATTAATCCGCGGCTCGACCGCATTCTCGACCTCGACGAACTGCCCTTCCCTGCCTACGAGAAGCTGGCCGGCTTCCCGCATGCTTACCACTTGCCGCTCTTCGCCTACGAAAAGCGCTACGGGGCGACGATGATCACTTCCCGCGGCTGCCCCTACACCTGCTCCTTCTGCGATCGCACGGTATTCGAGCGCCTCTACAAGACCAATTCGGCGCAATACACCTACGACCACATGAAGTACCTGCGCGACAAGTTCGGCGTCTACCACATCAACATGTACGACGACCTGTTTACCGCCAAGAAACAGCGTGTTTTCGAACTCTGCGAACTGTTGATTGAAAAACCGCTGGGCATCCAGTGGAACTGCGCCATTCGTACCGGCCACACGTCCGACGAAATGTTGGCCAAGCTCAAGCAGGCGGGGGTGCTGATGGTCTCGATGGGCATCGAATCGGCCGATCCGGCGATGATGGAACGTCACAAGGCCGGCGTCACGCTCGATGCCGTGCGCGACACGGTGCGCCAGATCCACGACGCGGGCCTGCGCGCCAAGGGCCTGTTCATTTTCGGCATGCCCGGCGAAACGCCGGAGACGGTCAAGACGACCAGCGATTTCATCATGTCGCTGGAGCTCGACGAGATGAACATGACCAAGTTCAGCCCGCTACATGGCGCGCCGATCTGGGACGAATGTGCCAACAGCAATGTTTCTGGTGAGTTCATCGAGGACTGGCGGCTGATGAACTGTCTGAATTTCGTTTTCCTGCCGCACGGCTTCAAGTCGCGCGAGGAGATGGACGCTCTCTACAACTGGCATGTCAAACGCTTCTACGACAGCAAGGGCTACCGTCGGCGCTTCGCCAAGCGGCTGTGGGCGCATCGCTGGAGCCTCTGGCACGTCCTCAAGCATTTGCCGGAAACCATCGCCGCTGCCCGCTATTTCAGCGCCAACAAGGAGCAGCTAGAAAAGGCCAAGCGCGAATTCAAACTGCATCCGCGCCAGCCGGTCGGCATCAAACCCTTCCTCAGCCCGGAACTGCAGGTGGACAACATCGTCTCGATGTCGCCGGTCAAGATTTCGCGGCGCGAAGCCATGAAAACGGTGCTTCAGGTTATGGAGGAATCGGGCTCCTGTTGCACGCCGCCGAGTTTGCAAGCGGCGGTATAATCTCCGGTTCGGGGGATTTGACCATGATCAAGAAAAGCATTGCTTGCCAATTACGGCTATTGAGCGCAATTGTCGCCACGACATCGCTGGTGGCCTGTGCCGGCAAGGATGCCCCAACGACCGATCCCCAGGCGGAAAGCGGCAAACCCGCTGCGTCGGCCAAGAAGGAAACCTACCTTCGCAGCGGTTACGCCTGCTGCAACCTACATTACGACAAGGACTGGATCAGCGACTCCAATCTGGCCCAGTTGCCCTTCATCGCCGCCGGGACGCCGATCAATGTCAAGAAGATCGACGGTTACCGCGCCTATGTCGAAGTCGATGGCAAGGCGATGCGCCTAGGCCACGACTACGGGCGGGCCCAGGAGAGCACCGAGCAGTGGGTGAATAAGCTCGTCGTGCTCGACGACCCGAAGGCCAAGATCGCCAAATTCGCGCCTGCGGTACGCAATGCCATCGTCAAGGGCCAGCTGATGAAGGGGATGACCAAGGAACAGGTCGTCATGGCGGTCGGCCACCCACAGACCAATGAAAATCCGAAGCTAGACGGTCCCTACTGGCGCTACTGGTGGTCGAGTTTCGGTCCCTATTACGTGTATTGGTCCGGCAACAAGGTAAGCAAGATCGATGGCCATTCCGAAACGGTTGGCTACATGACCTACAAAGGCAAATAATTCTTCGCCGCCACAGAGAAACAGACAGGGTTCAACCCATGGAACAGCAAGCGAAGGAAATTGAACGTCAGGAATGCGACGTTCTGGTGATTGGTGGCGGCCCGGCTGGGACGACCGTGGCGCCATTGCTGGCGGAAAAGGGTTATCGCGTCGTGCTGCTCGAGAAGGCAAGGCACCCGCGTTTTCATATCGGCGAATCGCTGTTGCCGGCCAATCTGCCGCTTTTCGAAAAAATGGGCATCGCCGACCAGGTCAAGGCAATCGGCATGGTCAAGCCGGGCGCCGAGTTCGTCTCGCCGCACCACGAAATGCCTCAGGTCTTCCATTTCGCGGATGCCTGGGACAAGACGATGCCCTATGCCTACCAGGTCAAGCGCGATGAGTTCGACACCATCCTGATCCGCAATGCCGAAAAGAAAGGGGTCGAGGTCCACGAAAATTGCAAGGCCAAGGTTGTCGATTTTCTGCCCGACAACAGTGGAGCCGTGGTCAAGGCGCAGAACGACGACGGCAGCCAGCTCGAATGGAAAGCGCGCTTCGTAGTCGACGCCTCCGGGCGAGACACCTTCCTCGCCAACCGCTTTCAGATCAAGCATCGCAATCCGAAGCACAACAGTTCGGCGATCTACGGCCATTTCGCCGGCGCCAGGCGCCACGACGGCCAGGCTGAAGGCAACATCACCATTTTCTGGTTCGAGCACGGCTGGTTCTGGTTCATCCCGATGATGAACGACGTGACCAGCATCGGCATGGTGACCTGGCCGTACTACATGAAGACCATCGGCGAGCGCAGCCTGGGAAAATTCCTGATGGACGGCATCGCCATGTGTCCGGCGCTGGGCGAACGCATGAAGGAAGCCAAACTGGTCAACAAGGTCGAGGCGACCGGCAACTTCTCCTATGTCTCGGAGCGCAATCACGGCCAGAACTACCTGCTGCTCGGCGATGCATACGCCTTCATCGATCCAGTGTTTTCCTCCGGCGTGCTGCTCGCCATGAACAGCGGCGTGCTCGGTGCCGAAGCCATCGATACCTGCCTGCGCCAGCCGGCACAGGCCGCCGCCGCCCTCAAGCGTTTCGATGCGCTGATGAAACACGGGCCAAAGGAATTCTCATGGTTCATCTATCGGGTGACCAATCCGATCATGCGCGACTTCTTCATGCATCCGAAGAACATTTTTCGGGTCAAGGAAGCCCTGCTCTCGGTACTGGCCGGCGACATCTTCGGCAAGACGCCGATCTGGCGCTCGATCAAGATGTTCAAGCTGCTTTACTACATTGCCAACATCATCCAGCCGAAGCGCGCTTTCATTGGCTGGAAACGTCGGCACTTCAACATTCGCCCGGTCGAAGTTCCACCCGTCTATAACGCCTAGTGACTCTGCGCCTGATTTCCCAAACCCTGCAGCCGACCGATGCAGCCCGCGTTTCACGTGAAACGCGGGCTGTTCTGGGTGGTGCCCTGCTCGGCCAGCCGAGCGGCCTTGCCGTGCCGTTGTGGCCGGTGCAGCGGATTGCTGCGCCCGTGCTCGGGGCGGGGGCAGCAGTCGTCGAGGAAAGCTGGCAGGCGGATCAAACCCTGCTCTCAGGCCAGAGCGAAGGGATCGTCTGGAGCCGGGCCGGCAACCTGCTCTATGGCGTGATCGACTTGGACGAATCCCTGTTTGCCGTTTCGCTGGCTTCCACCCCCTTGCAGGCGGCGAGCAACGAAGCCTATCGCCGCATTTTCCGCCTGCTCGAGGCCCAGCAACTGCCGCATTTGTGGCGGGTCTGGAATTACCTGGCCGATATCACCGGCGAAAGCCACGGCCTGGAACGCTACCGGCAGTTCAACATCGGGCGCCAGGATGCGTTCCTCGAATTCTGCCGGGGTGCCACCGGCAACGTGCCGGCAGCCTGTGCCATCGGCCTGGCCGAAAGCCCGCTCTCCATCGCCTTCATGGCCGGCGACCAGCCGGCGGTGCCGGTCGAGAATCCGCGCCAGGTCAGCGCCTATCACTACCCGGCGGCTTACGGGCCGCGCAGCCCGACCTTTTCCCGGGCGGCGCTGGTCTATCCGCCGGGTCAGGAAATCCTGTTCATCTCCGGCACGGCCAGCATCGTCGGCCACCAGACGGTGCATCCGGGCGATGTCGTCGGCCAGTGTCGCGAAGCGCTGACCAATGTCGCCGCGGTCGTCGCCGAGGCCAATCGCCTGGGCCGTTCGCTGCCCTATGCCCTGAACGAGTTGTCCTATCGGGTCTATGTCCGGCATGCCGGCGATTTTCCGGCAGTGCGCGAAACGCTATCGCCGTTGATCGGGGCCAAGGCGGAAGCTGTCTATCTGCAGGCCGATATCTGTCGGGCTGATCTGTTACTGGAAATTGAGGCGGTGGCCTCGCACACGCTGGGGAATAGCTGATGTCCGTGCCGAGAAAAAACCAGATAGCCCGAGTGGCCGTAGCCTGCCTGGCCTTTTTTGCGCTTGCCGCCCAGGCGGCCGAAGAGCGGCCACTCTGGGAAATCGGGGCTGGGGTGGCGGCTTTCAGCTTCCCGATGTATCGCGGCTCGGACCAGACCAACAATTTCCTGATGCCGGTGCCGCATTTCACCTATAACGGCGATTTCTTCAAGGCTGACCGCCAGGGCATTCGCGGCAGCCTGTTTGATTCCGACCGGGTCGATCTGACGATCAGCATGGCCTTGTCGCCACCGGTGGCCAGCGAGGACATCAGGGCGCGCAACGGCATGTCGGATCTGGAAGCTACCTTCGAGATCGGCCCGCAGCTGGATTTCACCTTCTGGCGTTCGGAAAACAAGGCCCGCTTCGTCAAATTGCTGATGCCGCTACGCGCTGCCATTACCGTCGAAGGGTCGCCCAAAGATATCGGCTGGGTCTTCCATCCCAAGCTGAATATGGACATTACCGACCTCCCCGGCCTGCCCGGCTGGAACCTTGGCACGCTGGCCGGTCCGCTGTTCGGCGACAAGCGCCAGCACGCCTATTACTACTCGGTGGCGCCACAATTTGCCACGGCGACCCGTCCGGCCTACGAGGCCGAAGCGGGCTATGCCGGCATGCAGTATCTGGTCGCGCTGTCCAAGCGCTTCCCGAAATACTGGGTGGGCAGTTTCTTGCGCTATGACAACCTGACCGGCGCCACTTTTGAGGATAGTCCGCTGGTTCGCCAGAAGGACTATTTCGCGGCCGGCGTCGCCATCACCTGGATTCTCGGAGAGTCGTCCACCCGCGTGATGGTGAATGACTGATCCGCGACGGGCAGGCAACCCGCTATGGATTGCCTACGAATACGTCGCCATGGTCATCGGCCTCGGCTCGCTGGCCATTATCTGTATCGGCTGGCTGCCCTTCGCGCTGATCTTCAATCCCCTGCTTTCCCGTGCGCGCGGCCAGCGCTGGGGACGCTACATGATCATGGACGGCTTCCAGACCTATCTGAATGTCCTCTCCCGCTTTTGCGCCTGCCGTTTCGATCTCTCTGAACTCGATCAACTACGCGGCGAGGGGCCGCTGATCCTGGCCGCCAACCACCCTTCCCTGCTCGATGCCGTGTTGGTCGTGTCGCGTCTTCCCAACGCCGTCTGCGTCATGAAGGCTTCGCTGATGGACAATATCCTGTTCGGTGCAGCGGCCCGTCTGGCCCGCTACATCCGCAACAACAATCCGCTCGAGATGATCCTCAGCGCGCGTGAGGAACTGCAGGGCGGCGCTCATCTGGTGATCTTTCCCGAGGGCACGCGCACCGTTAACTTCCCGATTGATCCCTGTTCGCCGAGCACTGCACTGATCGCCGGACGCACCGGCATCCCGGTGCAGACGCTACTCATCGAGTATTCCGTGCCCTATCTCGGCAAGGCGTGGCCGCTCTGGAAGCGGCCGGCCCTGCCGCTGCATTGCCGTATCCGCCTGGGGCGGCGCTTTCCCGCGCCGGCAAGCGCCGCCGGCCTGACCCGCGAACTCGACGGCTATTTCCGCGAAGAGCTCGGCCGGAAATCGACGCACAGCACCATCACGTCTTGATCGACATGCCGCAAAAATCGTCTACCCACCTCGTCCTGATCCCCAGCTACAACCCCGGCCCCAAGGTCTTGACCACTATTCGTGCCGCGCTGGCCCAGTGGTCGCCGGTCTGGGTCGTGGTCGATGGCAGCACCGACGGTAGCGCCGAATCCCTACAGGCCCTGGCCCGTGAGCTCGAGGGCCTGAGCGTAATCGTGCTGCCCGAGAACCGTGGCAAGGGCTCAGCGGTACTGGAAGGCATCACGCGGGCTGCTGCGGCCGGCTTCACGCATGCCCTGACCATGGATTCCGACGGCCAGCATCCAGCCGACCTGATCCCTACCTTCATGGCGGCCTCGCAGCAGCAGCCGGCGGCGATGGTGCTCGGCAAGCCGGTGTTCGACGCCGATGCGCCGGCCCTGCGCGTCAATGGCCGCAAGGTGTCGAACGGCTGGGCCAATCTGGAAACGCTGTGGATGGGCATCGGCGACTCGTTGTACGGTTTTCGCGTCTATCCGATCGCTCCGTTGAGGCGTGTGATGCTGTCCAACCGCTGGATGCGGCGCTTCGATTTCGATCCCGAGGCGGTCGTCCGCCTGTGCTGGGCCGGCGTCCGGCCGCTCAACCTCGCTGCCCCGGTCCGCTATTTCCGAGCCGACCAAGGCGGCGTCTCGCATTTTCGCTACCTGCGTGACAATACGCTGCTCACCTGGATGCACACCCGGCTTTTCCTCGGGTTCGTGTTGCGCCTGCCCGTGCTGCTCTGGCGTCGCCTAATTTCCCCTCATTGAGTCACCGAATCCATGCCTCGTAACGCTGCCATCAGGTCCGATCCGCGTCTGCAAAGCTATTTTTCCGGCGAAGACGAACGCCGCAGCGCCACCCGCGCCATGTTCGATCAGGCCGCTGGTGGCTATGACCGGGCCGAGCGGATCACCGCCCTCGGCAGCGGCGCCTGGTATCGCCGCGACGTACTGCGTCGCAACGGGCTGCGTGCCGGCATGACGCTGCTCGACGTCGCCGCCGGCACCGGCCTGGTCGCCGTCGAAGGGCAGCGCCTGATCGGCCCGGCCGGCCGTCTGCTCGCCCTCGACCCTTCGCCGGGCATGCTGGCCGAACTGCGCAAGAAACTCGATGTGGAAACCATCGAAGCCTACGCCGAGTCGATTCCCCTGCCCGCCGATCACGTCGATTTCATTTCGATGGGCTATGCCTTGCGCCACGTCGGCGATCTCGACCAGGCCTTCGCCGAGTATCACCGCGTGCTGCGCCCGGGCGGCCGGGCCTGCATCATGGAAATCAGCCGGCCGCAAAGCCGCCTCGGGCAACTGGCGATGCGCGGCTACATCGGTGGTGTCGTCCCCTTCCTGGCCCGCCTGACGCGCAGCCAGACCGACGTCAAACGCCTCTGGGCCTACTACGGCGATACCATCGAGCTGGCCATCGAGCCCGCCCTGATTCTCGACGCCATGCGCCGCGCCGGCTTTGTCGATGTGCACTGCGCGGTGACCTTCGGCGTCTTTCGCGAATATCTCGGGCGCAAGGCCTGAGTCGTCCTGCTGCCACGTGTCCTGAACGATGAATACGACCGAAATCTTCCTGATCGCGATGACGATCATCTTTACGGTGCCCTATCTGATCTGGCGGGTCGGCAAGACCGACTATTACGCGCCGCTGGTCGTCGTCCAGATCATTACCGGCATCCTGCTCGGGCCGGGCATCCTGGGCCGCGTCTTCCCCGATTACTACCATTTCGTTTTCAACCCGGCGGTGATCCAGTCGCTGAACGGCATCGCCTGGTGGGCGGTCATGCTGTTCGTGATGATCGCCGGCGTCGAACTGGACCTCAAGAAAGCCTGGGCGCATCGCCGCGAAAGCGGCATCACGGCCGGTCTGGCCCTCGGTACGCCGCTGCTTTTCGGGTGCGGGGCGGCCTTGCTAATGCTGACGGTTGACGGCTGGATGGGGCCGAAGGCGCTGACCTGGCAGTTTGTCGTCGGCGTCGGCATGGCCTGCGCGGTCACCGCCCTGCCCATCCTGATCCTGCTCATGGAAAAGCTCGAAGTCCTCCGCCAGCCGATCGGCCAGCGCATCCTGCGCTACGCCAGCCTCGACGACATCGCGATCTGGGGCGTGCTGGCGCTGATTCTCATGGACTGGGAACGCATCGGCCGCCAGGGCACGTTTCTCGTTGCCTTTGCGGTGGCCGCCTGGCTCTTCCACAAGCTGATGCAGCGGCTGGCCGAACGCGACCGCTGGTATGTCGCGCTGATCTGGCTGGCCGTGGTTTCCTTTGGGGCCGACTGGGCCGGGCTGCACTTCATGGTCGGCGCTTTCCTGGCCGGCGCGAGCATGGAAGCCGCCTGGTTCGATCAGGAGAAAATGGACCTCTTGCGCCACCATGTCTTGCTGGTCATCATGCCGGTCTTTTTCCTGTCCACCGGACTGCGCACCAACTGGGCGCTCGGCGGCGAAGCGGTGTTCGTCGCCGCCGGCGTGCTGCTCGTCGCCTCGATCGCCGGCAAGCTGATCGGCGTCCGGATTGCCGGCCGCATCCTGAACTGGGCGCCCGGCGAGGCCAGCATCATCGGCTGGCTGCTGCAGACCAAGGCCCTGATCATGATCATTTTCGCCAACATCCTGCTCGACAAGCAGATCATCACCAGCGAAACCTTCACCGCCCTGCTCTTGATGGCGGTGGTCAGCACCATGCTGACCGTGCCCGTGGTCGCGCCCAAGCTGGCGCGGATCAAGGAACTGATTTTCCGCTCGGCCTGAGGCCGGGCCTCAGATCAGCGCGCCGTTGATCGAAATGATCTGCCCGGAGATGTAGGCGGCGCGGTCGGAAGCCAGGAAGCCGACGAGGTCGGCGACCTCCTCGGGCCGGCCGGCGCGCTGCATCGGCACCAGCTTCTTGATGGTCTCGGCGTCGAACGTGCCGTCGCTCATCTCGGTGGCGATGATGCCCGGCGCCACGGCATTGACCGTGATGCCGCGGCTGGCCAGTTCCAGCGCCAGCGACTTGGTGGCGGCATGCAGGGCGCCCTTGGCCGCCGAATAATTGACCTGGCCGCGATTGCCGGTAATGCCGGCGACCGAGGAAATATTGACGATGCGGCCCCAGCGCGTGCGGATCATCGGCATGGTCAGCGGCTGGGTGACGTTGAAAAAGCCGTTCAGCGAGACGTCGAGCACCGAATGCCACTGCTCGGCCGACATCCCCGGGAATACGGCGTCGGCATGAATGCCGGCGTTGTTGACCAGAACCTGGATCGGGCTGGCCTCGAGCAGCCGTTCGAGGACCACGGCAGTGGCCGCCCGTTCGGTGACGTCGAAAGCGACGGCTTCGCCGCTGCCGCCGGCGGCGACGATCTCGGCGAGCACGGCTTCGGCCTTGGCCAGGCTGCGATTGGCATGGACGATGACATGGTAGCCGTCGGCGGCCAGGCGCCGGCAGATCGCCGCGCCGATGCCGCCGCTGCCGCCGGTGACCAGGGCGCGTTTCATGAGCGGGTTTCCTTGAGGGCGTCGGCGTCGAGCACGACGGCGGCGCGGCCTTCGAGCAGGCAGCGGCCGGCGTGGCTGAGCGAGAACTGGTAGAGGATGTGATTGGCGTCGCCGGACAGGCGTTCGGCGTGCACCGCCAGTTCGCCGGCCAGGTCGTCGAGGCGCGCGACATGCAGCTGCACGCTGCGCACGCTGGTCAGGTAGCCCTGGCGCGGCCGGTCGCCGGCAGAGGCGAGCAGCGCGCCATGCACGGCCATCGCCTGGGCGGCGTATTCGATGCCGTTGGCGGCACCGAGGCGGCCGGCGGCACGCAGCGGGTTGGCGGGGTCGGCATGGCTGACGGCGCGGCAGGTAATGGCTGCCTCCGACCAGTCGACCACGGCATCGAGCAAGCACATGTTGCCCTGGTGCGGAATGCGGGCGGCGATGGCGGCGTGGTCTAGCACGTTTGCAGGTCGACCTTGAGCTGCATCGGCGGCAGGTAGTCAATGCAGACGCTGCCCGACTCGCCGCACGCCAGTTTTTGCAGCAGCGGCAGGCAACGCAGGGCGGGAATGTCGATGCGGCGGGCTTCGAGTTCGCCGTCGGCCAGGCGGTCAGCCGGCGCCGTGCTCGGTGTGACGGTGATCCGGCCCAGCGAACGGGCGGTCCGCACCAGGCTGAGGACAAGGGCGACGCCGCCGACATCGGGTACCGGTCGCTTGCTGTGCAGCGGCTCCGGGTATTCGCTGTCGTAGGCGATGAGCAGCGTCGTTTGCTGGTCGACGACGACCTGGCCGAGGGCATCGAGCAGGCCGGCGCCGAAGCCGGCATCGAAGGCACAGATCACCTGGCAGGGGGCCATCGACTGGGTGGCGATGCCCCAGTAGCCGGCGGCGGCGTTATGCACCGAATTGTGGAAGCGGGTCGGTGAAATCTGGCGATCGTCGCTGGCCAGTTGCTCGCAGATGGCGTGGCAGTTGTGGCCGTCGGCGCCGGAGGCACTGAACACGGTGGCCAGTGTGCTGACCTCGGCCGCGGCGTGGGCGGCGGCTTCCTGGCCGACGGCCAGGGTCAGCTTGATAATGCGGCTGGCCCGCCGGCGTTCGGCGGGCGGCAGCAGGGCCGGCGCCGGCAGCACCGATGGGGCGGCGGCATAGGGCTGTTCGCCGCGCAACACGGCGCGGGTTGTCGGCCAGTCGGGCAGGCCGGGGGCGATCAGGCCGATGCCTTCGATCCAGGCGCTGAGCGGGGTGGCGTTCATGCGGCGACTCCGAGAATGAGGCTGCAGTTGCTGCCGCCGAAACCGAAGGAATTGCTCAAGGCGTAGCGGAGTCGATCGCTACGGCTGGTCAGCACGTACTGGACTGGAATCGCCGGGTCGATGCGTTCGGTATGCGGACTGCCCGGCAGCAAGTCGTGGGTCAGGGCCAGGGCGCAGATGATGGCCTCGACGGCGCCAGCGGCGCCCAGCGTGTGGCCGGTGGCACCCTTGGTCGAGCTGCACGGGACGCGGTCGCCGAACAGGGCGGCGACCGCCTTGCCCTCGGCGGCGTCATTGGCCGGCGTCGCCGTGCCGTGCAGGTTGATGTAGCCGATGTCGGCCGCTTCCAGGCCGGCCGAGCGCAGTGCCGCCTGCATCGCCATGCGGGCGCCGAGGCCTTCCGGGTGCGGCGACGACATGTGGTAGGCGTCGCTCGATTCGCCGGTGCCGAGCAGCAGCACCGAACCGGCTTCGGGCTGGGCAGGAGCGCGTTCGAGCAGGGCGAAGGCCCCGCCCTCGCCGATCGAGATGCCGTTGCGTGTCGCATCGTAGGGCCGGCAGGGGTCCGCCGAGGTCAGCTGCAGCGAGGCGAAGCCGTAGAGCGTGGTCAGGCACAGCGAATCGACGCCGCCGACCAGCGCCGCGTCGATCGTGCCGCAGGCCAGCTGGCGGGCGGCGGCGGCGAAGACCTTGGCGCTCGACGAACAGGCCGTGGAAATCGCCAGCGCCATGCCTTCGAGGCCGAAATAATCGCGGGCGAACTCGGCCAGCGAGAAGGAATTGTGCGTCGTGCGATAGATGAAGTCGGCGGGCAGCGCGCCAGTGGCCGGATCGCGCCGGCGGTAGGCGAGCTCGGTCTGCAGGATGCCGGAGGTGCTGGTGCCGAGGAAGACGCCGACCCGGGTCTTGCCGTAACGGGCGACGGCGGCGCGGACGCGGTCGGCGAAGCCATCGGCCTCCAGCGCCAGCTGGGCCAGCCGGTTGTTGCGGCAGTCGTATTTGGCCAGCCCGGCCGGCAACTGTTGCGCGTCGACCGCCGGCACTTCGCCGATCCAGGTATCGAGCTGCACCGTCTCGAAGGCGCAGGGGGCAAGGCCGCTGCGCTGCTCGCGCAGGCCGGCCAGGGTGGCGGCGAGACCGTGGCCGAGGCAGGTGGTGGCGGTGTAACTGGAAAGCTGCAGCGGGGTCACGGTGGGCCTCGAATTCATCAGACCGTCATTTTAACCGGACGCCGGCGGCTAAAGGGAGGCTTCGATCCGTCCCAGGCAGGTCCGGTAGCGCCCATCGACGCGGCGGGCGAACCATTCGGTGGTCAGCTGGCGGGTGATCTTCGGGCTCTTCAGGTCGATCTGCGGCATCGCCTGCCGTGGCAAGGGCCGGCCGGCCTGTTGCTCAGCGAGCTTGAAGACCCGGTTGAACAGCGGGCTGTGGCTGAATTGGGCGGCCTTTTCAAGCAACAGATCGCGCCGGATTTCGGCGGGACGCATCTGCAATTTGCCGGCCAGGCTGCGGGCGGCAAGTTCGACGCCACTCGGCGCTGCCGTCGCCTGTCCCCTGTCGTAGCGCAAGAGGTCGCCGTCGAGGCTCAGCGGTTTGCCGGCGAGGCGACCCAGGGCGCTCTGGAAGGCGGCGTTGCGGCTGCTGTAGCGGCCGGCGTTGAAGTCGGCAAAGCGGTAGAGGACGTTGTCGTAGGGCGCCGGGTAGTCGAGCAGGATAGCGCTGCCGAAGTAGAGCCCGCCGCGCCGGCTGAACACCTCGTCGCGGATGTCGCCCTTGTGCGGATAGGGATAGGGTCGGGTGCGGGCGAACTGCTCGGCGAATTCGATGCTGACCTGCATCGGGCCGCCGGTGCGTACCGGGTTGTAGCCGCCGAGCAACTGTTTTCCGGCCGGCACCTCGGCAATCATGTCGGCATAGAGGGCATTGAGCTGCTTCTCGGTCTTCAAGGCATCGATGCGCTGGCGGTAGCTGCGACCATCCGGCGAGGTCTTCAGCATCGCGGTCTTGATCAGCAGCTTCGGAATGCCGTATTTCTTGCCGCGCTCTTCCAGACCTTTCCAGGCGATGGCGGGCAAGCCGGGAACCACGGGGTCGGCCTGGAAGTTCGATTCCTGCTCGATGACGGCAATCGCCGCGCAATAGATTTCAGGGGCGTGGGGGATACCGAGCCGGCTGAAGGCGGCATGCAGATCGCCGGCCCAGGCTTCGCGATCCCGGACCGTCGGGGCGATCAGGCGGGCAATCAGCACCCGCCGCTCCTGGTCACTGCGGAGCGGTGCGGCAACTGGCGCCGGCACCTGGCTGGGGGCGATATCGGGCGGCAGTGGCGGGTTGTCGACCGGCAGCGGCAGGCTCGTCGTCGTGCAGCCATTGAGCAGCAATAGGCCGACGAAAATTGTCGCGGCGCCGAGCCGGCGCCTCAATCCAGGCTTCAGCCCGGCACCCGGCAGATCAGCATGATGTTGGCGAAAGGCTTGCCTTCGCTCATTGGCATGGTTTCGACCTGG
Organism: Dechloromonas sp. A34; assembly: GCF_026261605.1. Taxonomy (NCBI): domain Bacteria; kingdom Pseudomonadati; phylum Pseudomonadota; class Betaproteobacteria; order Rhodocyclales; family Azonexaceae; genus Dechloromonas; species Dechloromonas sp. A34. The sequence goes on along the minus strand of NZ_CP102486.1, from coordinate 4,739,811 downwards.
AAGCCGACGTTCTTCAGGACGTCGATCCATTCCGCCAACTGGCGGCAATAAAGGGTCGGCAGGCGGTGGCCGCGGACGAAGGTCACGGCGTGATCGACCCAGTTGCAGATGTGGTACGGCAGGCCGGCCCCGGCATCGCCGACCCGGGTCAGGAACAGGCCGCCGGGTGGCAGGGCGGCGCGAATGCGCTTGAGGACGTCCTTCTGGTGGCCGTGATCGACGTAGTGCAGGGCGTCGAGGATGGTGACGACATCGGCTTGGCCGAAATCGACCTTGCACATGTCGCCCTGGCGGATATCGACGACCGGGTGGTTGGCGCCGAAAGCCCGGGTCGCGCGGTCGACGTCCTTCTGCATCAGTTCGAAGCCGCGCAGACTGAGCGGTTTCGGCGGTTCGGCCCAGTCGCTCGGCCAGTGGCCCTTGTCGAACAGATTGCGGGCGGCGAGCAGCCAGCCGAACAGACTGCCCTGGCCACAGCCGAGGTCGAGAAAACGGGCCTCGGCGGGAAAGATGCCGCGCTTGAGGAGCTGGCGGAAGATGCAGTCGGAAGAGAGTTTGCCGCGGGCGTAGTGATAGGCGAAATGGCCACCGGAACGGAAGGGACGGCTGGCGTCGTCGAGCAGGATTTGCAGGAAACGGGAGGTCATGGCGAGGCGGCGGTCAGGGTGACAGGAGTTAGTCGGGAATCGGCCATGGTTTGCAGCAGCCTGGGCAGCACGGCGAGGATAACCGGTTCGCCGGCGCTGGTGCGGGCAGCATTGCCGTCATGAAGCAGCAGGATGTCGCCGGCTGCCAGGCCGTCGCTCAGCCGTTCGAAGACGCGCTGTGGATCGCCGTTGCGGGTGTCGTAGGCGCGCCGTGTCCAGGAGGCGAGGCGCAGTTCGAGCAGGGTCAGCACCGGGTCGAGAAAGGGGTTGCGCAGACCGGCCGTCGGCCGGAAGAAGCGCGGCGCCTGGCCGGTGATGTCGGCCAGGCAGGCCTGGGCGGCGGCAATGTCGGCGTGCATGCGTCGCGGCCCGAAGGTGGCGAAGGCCAGGGCGTGCGCGTCTCCATGGTTTTCGACGCTGTGGCCACGGGCGACGATTTCCCGGCACAGCGCCGGGTACTGACGGGCGCGTCGTCCGATGCAGAAAAAACTGGCCTTGGCCGCGGCGGCGTCGAGCAGGTCGAGGACGCGCGGCGTGACTTCGGGGTCGGGGCCATCGTCGATGGTCAGGGCGATTTCGCGGCGCTCGACGGCGGCGCCGGGCAGACGGTTGAGGTTGGGGCCGAGCAGCGTAGTGCGCGGCAACATGCCGGCCCCGGTCAGGACCAGCTGGTTGAGCACCACCGCACCGAGCGCCCAGGGCCAGGTGGCGGGTGCGGCGAACAAGCTGAGGGTAGCCGCCGCATGGGTGGCAATCGTGAGCTGGACGGTGGGGGTCGGTTTCCAGGGTGGCGGCATGGGCGTCAGCGGAGAAGGAGTCCACTATCGAGAAAATGTTCCCACAAAACTTGCCAGACCGGCCAGTCGTGGCCTCCGGGAATGGCAAGGCCGGCCGTAGCTGGAAAGCAGGCGGCAATCTGTTTCATGCCGGCGGCGAAACGGTCGTCGCTGCCATAACCGACGAAGGCGGGAAAATCGGCCGGTGGGGCCTGCAGCCAGCGCCACATGCGAAATTCCGGATCGCTCAGCTCTTCCGGCGTTGGCTGCCATTGCTCCAGGCCCCCGGCCCGGGCGATGGCATTGGTGGTCAGCCGGCTGCCCGGATAAGGGGCAAGCAGGCACAGGCCATCGACGCTGCCCGGCGTATCGGCGTTGTGGCAGAGACTGAGCAGGCCGCCGAGCGATATGCCGCCCAGCCAGATTTTTTGGTACCCCTGACGGCGGGCTGGCGCGATGATTTCGGCTTGTACGGCGGGTAGCGCCGTGCCGCCGGAGATTGCCTCGAGATCGAGGTCGACCGCGACCAGATCAAGCGCCAGCCGGCGTTTGGCGACTGCTGTAAAGAATCCGGCCTGTTCGAAATCGGCTGCCGTCATGTAGGCACCGGGCAGCAGCACCATCAGGCTCGGGGCGCCGACCGTCTGGCGGAGGGTATGCAGGGGCTGGCTCATCGTGCCGTTGCCCGGGGAACGAAAATCGCCGAGAGCAGCAGCGCCAGAACGGCACCCGGCCCGACGGTGACGCCTACGGCATGCAGTACCGCGACTTCCGACAGGGCCAGCGTGCCGAAGCCGATGGCCGTGGTCAGGGTTGCAATCAGCATCGAGGCCAGGGTTTCCGGGTCGGCTTGCTCGTCATCGGCGCCCTGGTTGAGAAACAGCGCATAGTTGGAGCCGGCGGCGACGATTAACAGCATGCCGATCAGGTGCAGCAGGTGCAGATGTTCGCCGGCCAGGTGCAGGCCGGCGATGACGATCAGCACGGCAAGGATCAGGGGCAGCAGGACGGCGGCCAGGCGGCGGGCCGAACGCAGGGCGACGGCAAGCAGCACGACGATGGCAAGGAAGCCGGCCAGCGATAACAGCATGGCCTCGTGCAGATAGTCGTTGTAGAGCTTGTCGAACTCGGTTTTCATGTCGATGAACAAGGCGTTGGAACCGGTCAGCACAGAGCGGACCGCCGCCGGATCGATGGCTTTTTCGCCCGGGCGCAGTGGCAGCAAGACACTCCAGCCGCTGGCATGCTCGAGGAGCAGCGAATCGACCGCCAAGGCCAGACCGGTTCCGTTCAGGGCTTGGCGATCGATCGCCGGCAAGCGGCGAGCCGCTTCGACATCGGTCAGGAAGGGCTCGAGTTTGGCGGCGGCGAGCGGCGAACCGAGTTGCGCCGCCTGCAAGCGCGAGCGTAATTCTTCGGCAGCCGGCAGGCTGCTGCGGCGGGTGACCTGGGTACTCTGGCTGGGCAGGAAACGGGCCGGGCTTTCGTAGCCGCCGAGGTCGCCGCTGGAGACCAGTTGATCGAGCTGTTGTCCGATTTTTTCGGCCGCCAGCAAGGCCGCTTCGCGATCGGGCGCGCCGATGACCACCAGATAGCGCGAATCCGGAGCGCCAATATCGGCGCGCAAGGCCAGGTCCAGCGCCTGATCGGCCTGGCTGACCGAACTCAGGGCCGACAGCTCCGGGTTCCACAGCTCGCCACGATCGACATAGAGCACTATGGCGGCGGCCCCGGCCAGCAACAGGGCCGGCCAGCGCAGAGACCCCATGGCCGCGATGGCGCGCTGCACGCTCTTGCCGAGCGGCGTCAGATCGCGCGGCCGGATCCGGCCGGCACTGAGCTGCGGCAACACGAAGCGGGTGGCGAGCGCGGCAGTCAGGACACCGGCCAGGGCATAGAGGCCGAGTTGGGCGAGTCCCGGAAAACCGGAGAAGACCAAGGCGCCGAAACCGGCGATCGAGGTCAGGACGCCGAGCCGGATGGTCGGCCAGAAGCGGGCGCGCCAGGCGTCCACGCCGAGGCGGCCGGACTGCACGAAGTAATAGATCGAGTAATCGACGGCTTCGCCGATCAAGGCCGAGCCGAAACCGACCGTAATCCCGAATACCGTGCCGAAAACCAGGCTGACGGCGACCACGGCGGCCAGGGCGCCGGACAGCGCCGGCAGCAGGCCGAGCGCCAACAGGCCGAAGGAGCGATAGACGAAGAACAGCAAACAGGTGATGGCCAGCGAACTGATCAGCGACAGGCGACTGACCTCGTCCTTGATCGTCGCTCGCGAATTGACCGCGAACAGGCCGGGGCCGGAGAGTTGCAAGCGGGCGTCGCCAATGCCGGCCTCTCGAGTACTCTCGGCAAACTGGGCGCGGAGCGCGGCAATCGCCGCCTCCTGGCCGTCGGTATCGGAACCCAGGGCCCGGGTCTGGACGAGCAACATGGCGCGCTCGCCATCACGTGAGACCCAGACGCCCAGTCGGCTGTTCGGCTGGCCGCCGGCGTCGACCCGGCTCAGCAATTCGACCAGCTCACCGGTCGGATCGCGGGCCAGCAAGGGCTTGAGCATCATCCCGGCCGGCGAGGCGAGGCGGTCGATGCTGTCGGCGATGGCCGTGCGCAGACCATCGATGTTGAAACGTTCCGGCGTCACCGCCGGGCTCAGCAGATAGCGGTGCTGAACCAGGAAATTGCGGTCGGCATCCTGGGTGCCGGCCTCGCCGTTCTGCACCATAACGAATTCGGGCATTTTGGCCAGGCGAGCGCGCAACTGGCGGGACAGCGCGGCGCGCTGTTGCTCGTCGCCACCTTCGATGCCCAGCATCAGCAGGCGTGCGACGGCGCCTTCCTTCAGATGATCGACCAGAACCTGCTGTTCGGCGGTCGGGCGACTGGGCAGGAAGAAGGACATGTCGGCCGTGAAGCGACTGTTCCAGACGATCGCCGCCCCGGCCAGCATGGCTAGCAGCCAGAGCAGGAAGGTACGGATGGCCGGGGCGTTCATTTGCCGTCGATCGGCTCGATGCTCATCACCGAGCGATCACCGTCGGCTTGCAGGTATTCAATGCTGCGAATCTGGTTCTTGCTGCCGCTGACCGTGATGCGCTGGACGAGAGCGGCGATTTTCTGTTCGCTGGGTAACAGGGTGAGTACCCACTTCTCATGGGTTCCCGCCAGATGCAGGTAGTAATTCTTCTCGAGCGCCGCCCGATTGCCGGTCAGCGTGCCCCGGATGCTGTCGATGAAAGCCAGCGCCTCGGGCTGGTTGCTCAGATTGATCGACAACTTCTGCTTTTCGCGTTCGATGCTGAGCAGATCCTTGTCGAGCAGCAGGATTTCCGGTTTCGGGGTCAGGGTCCGTTTTTCCAGGCGATCGGGAGCGGTATAGGACATTTCGCCGGTCGACACGACCGGCTTGTCGAGCAGCGAGATGTACTTCTTTTCGACGAAACGGGCCTTGCCACCCTTGTGGCGGGCCAGATCGTCCATCAACTGGCCGACATCGAAGGCGGCAAGGGCGGGAAAGGCGAGCGCGGCCGCCAGCAGTCCGGCTACAAATTGTCTGATCATTTTTTCTGCCAGAAATCGAAGAAGTTGAACCAATTGTAGGGGGCCAGACGGCAAAAATGGCTCAGGCGCTCGGCGTAATGCTGCTGGGCCGCCTTGATCGCCGCCTCGCGCTCGGCGCGCGGGGTGTCCGAAAAATCGGCGAGCGGCTCGAAATGGATCTGATAGCGGTTGCCGCCGAGGTAGAGCCCGGCCATGAAGTAGACGGGGCGGCGGAGCATCGCCGCCATGCGGAAGGGGCCGACCGGGAACGGAGCCGGCTCGCCGAGAAAGTCGCACTCGGTGGTGGCATCGCCGCCCAGGCTGCGGTCGGCCAGCATGCCGACCAGGTAGCCCTGGTCGAGTCGGTCGCGCGCCTGCAACATCGAGTCCATGCGGCCGAGCGGAATGATGTCCTCGGTGGCCTGGGGGTTGATCGCCTCCAGCGTGGCGTTGATCTTGCGGGCGTTTTCCTCGTACATCAGGATCGCCACCTTGAGCCCGGCCCGGCCCCGGCCCAGGGCGCGCAGCACTTCGAAACTGCCGAGATGGGCGCCGATCAGCAGAGCGCCCGGCTGCTTGTCGAGCGAGGCATGCAGTTCCTCGGCACCGATCACCTCGATGTCGAACAGGTTGAAACGGTCGTTGAGCAGGTAGATGCGGTCGTGGATGGTGCTCGCGAAACTGAAGACGTGACGGAAGCCGTCCGACCATTCGGCCCAGCGGCCGAGCGCGCGGTGCAGGTAGTCGCGGCTGTAGCGCCGGGCCTGGGGGGCAAACAGCACGTAATAGGCGGCGATGCCGTAGAGCACCAGGCGGCCCAAACGGCGGCCGAAGGTCAGCGAAATCCAGACCATCAGCTTGAGGATGGCCAGATTGCTTTTTTCCTGTTGCCGCAGCCAGTCGCTGCCGGCCGGCTTGGGCTGGCTCATGGTGTCGGCGGCGTCAGGCTGCCGCTGGCGACATCGCGGTCGGGGCTGCGGACCTGGAAGGCGAGCGCACCGCTGGCTTTGCATTCCAGCGAGAAAACGAGGGTTTCGCCCGGAGCGACCGGGCTGAAGAATTTGGCGTTGCCGATCTGCCACAGCGCCAGCGGTCGGTCGAGCAGGCGCTCGGCAAACAGGATGGCCTGGTCGAGCAGGACGACGCCGGGCACGATGGGCTGGCCGGGAAAGTGGCCGGCAAAGGCCGGATGATCGACTGGAACGACCCAGCTGAAATCAGTTGCCGGCATGGGTGGTGTGGGCGGCATGCAGCGCCGCCAGCTCGGCGCGCGGCAGCTTGCCGGCTGCGTTGCGCGGCAGTTGGTCGAGAAAGACCAGCGGCCGGGGCTGGAAGATGGGATCGATGCGCCGGCGCAATTCGGCCACCAACTGCCGGCGCTCGAGGCCGGGGGCGACGACAAAGGCAGCGAGGCGGGTTACGCCGTCGGGCATCGTGTCGTCGGGCAGGAAGAAGGCAGCGTCGATGACTCCCGGGATGGCGGCGATCTGATGGTTGAGATAGGCGATCGAGGTCCGCTTGCCGGCGATGTTGACCAGGTCGGCATGACGCCCGTGCAGCAGGAAGTGGTGGTCGGGCAGCAGTTCGATGGCGTCGGATAGCGTCACACCGGCTTCGACATGACCGCCGCAAGCGATGGTCAGGTCGTCCTGCTGCTTCAGCTCGATGCCCGGCAAGAGGTGCCAGGCGGCGCCGTGGGTCGGCCGGCGGCTGGCGATCTGCAGCGTCTCGGTGCTGCCGAAAATTTCGAGCAGCGGGGCCTGAAAGCGGCTTTCGGCGCGCGCCGCCAGTTCGTTCGATAGCGGCGCGGTTGCCGAGAGCACCAGGTCGACGGCGGGAAGTTCGATTTCGGCGGACAGCAGGTTGGCCAGATGAAAGGGCGTGGTGACCAGCAGCCGGGGCTGCGGAACGGTCTTCAGGGCGGCGACGATGTCCTGCGGATAGAAGGGCTTGCCGGACCAGAATGTGGCCCCCCCGTGCAGGGCGAGCAGGAAAGTCGACTCGAAGCCGAAGGCGTGCTGGACCGGCACGGTACCGACGATGACGTGCGGTCGCTCGGCCAGGCCCAGCCTCTTCGCCTCAGCCTGGCCGCTGCCGGCCAGCTGGCCCCAGCGCTTGAAGTGCGGCATCGGGGCGCCGGTCGAGCCGGAGGTGAACAGGCAGGCCGCGATGGCGTCGGCGGCGATGTCCGGAATGGCGCGCACGGCATCGACATCGGCGGCGGAAAGAACGGGATAGTCGAGGCGCGGCAGGTCCTGGCTGTCGAATTCACCATCACACAGGCAAACGACGTCGGGGGTCTGCTGACGGATGTTGCGCAGCGTTTCGGCCGTCTGCGAGGACGGTTGCAGGCTGATCCGGTCGCTGAGCAGGCCGGCGGCGAAGCCGACCGCGAAGCGATAGCGGTCCTGGCAGACATTCAGCAGATGGTGCCCGGCCGGCAGCTTTTCGGCGAGCAGCTGGGCTTCGGCGAGAAAGCGGCGCACCGTGACCGGGCCGGCCGGGCCCCAGGCCAGGTTGTCGTCGAGGCTGGCGTGGGCGAGGAGCGGTATCCGGCTCATGGGTGACGGGCCTGCGTATTCTGGCGCCGTGCCGCCATCGCGGCGCGATAGCCGCGAATGGTGTCGGCGACGCTCGAGCGGTCTTCCGGTGGCAGGAAATGGTTGCGACAGAGGTGTTCGATCACGAACATGGCGGCGACCAGCGGTGTGCTCAAGACGTTGGCGAACAGCGACCAGGCCGCGGGGGCGGCCAGCCAGAATAGCACGCTCGAGACGGCCGCATTGGCCAGGAAGAAAATGCTCCAGGCGATGGTGACTTGTCGCGAGTAGCGTTCCTGGGCGGCGGAAACGACCCCGCCATGCGCCATCCGGGCGAACTGGGTGACCAGTGCCTCATGTCTGCCGAACAGGGTGTGGCCGAACAAGGCGGCGAGTGCCAGATTGGTGCCGAGATGCTGGATGTAGTAGAGCAGCGCGATGTTCTGGCGCAGTGCCGGCCAGGACCAGGCGAGCAGGCCGAGCATGGCCAGTCCGCCGAGCGCGCTCCCCAGCGGGTTGCCGACGCGCCAGAGCAGGATGACGAACAGGACGGCAACGGGGGCAGTCGCCAGGGCGACGGAAAAATCGGGATTGCCGGCGCCGGCGCTACCCTGATGGGCGAACCAGGCCCAGGCGACGACGAGGGCGGCCAGGGCCAGCCCGCGCAGCAGCTTGGCCGGGCCGGGAACGATCATTTGGTCCGTTGGCTGGCGACGTGGCTGGCCAGGGCGCGCAGCGAGGAGAAAATGCGCAGGTTGTCCTCGTTGTCCGAACGCAACTGGAAGCCATAGCGTTTGGAAATGACCAGGGCGATTTCCAGCACGTCGATCGAGTCGAGTCCCAGGCCGTCGCCGAATAGCGGCGCATCGGGTTCGATGTCGGCGGGGGCGACATCCAGGTTGAGGGCTGAAACGATCAGCTCGGCTACTTCCGGCAGCAGGGCCGCAACGGTTTCCGGCGAAATTTCTTGGGACATGACAGGGTTTCCGTAGGAGGATTAGCCGACGGCGCGAAACGCGAGGACCGCGTTGCTGCCGCCAAAAGCGAAGGAGTTCGACAAGGCGGCGCGCAATGGCTGGTCGCGCCGGGCAGCGGTGACATGGTCGACGCCGGTACAGGCTGGATCGATCGCCGCGAGATGCGCGGTCGGCGGGATCGCCCGTTCGCGCAGGGCGAGGATGGTGACGATGGCTTCGATGGCGCCGGCCGCACCCAACTGGTGGCCGTGCATGGATTTGGTGGCGCTGACCGGCAAGCGGGTGGCGCCTTCGCCGAATACGGCTTTCAGGGCGGCGACTTCGACCGGGTCGCCCTCGGTGGTCGCCGTGCCGTGGGCATTGACGTAGTCGATGTCCGCAGGGCGCAGTCCGCCATCGGCCAGCGCGGCTTCCAGTGCCCTGACCTGACCGGCCGCTTCCGGACGGACCAGGTGGCTGTGGTCGCAACTCGTACCGTAGCCGACCATTTCGCCGTGGATGCGGGCGCCGCGGGCGACGGCATGTTCCCAGTCCTCGAGGACAAGGGCAGCCCCGCCCTCGCCCAGGACCAGGCCGGTACGCTCGGCGCTGAACGGCCGGCAGGCGCTCGCTGAAGTATTTTCATCGCCGCTGGCCATGACGCGCAGGGCTTCCCAGGCGCGGGCGACGCCGTAGGCCTGCGGCACGTCGGAGCCACCGGTCAGCATGATCGGCGCCTCGCCGCTACGCACGCGGCGGAAGGCCTCACCGATGGCGATCGAGGAGGAGGCGCAGGCCACGGTATGGCTCATGCTGACGCCGCCCAGACCAAGCTGGATGGAAATGTGGGCATTGGCCGCGTTGTTCATGCCGAGAATCACCGACAGCGGCGAAACCCGCTCGCGGCCCTTTTGCCAAAGTTCCCGATAACCCTTTTCGTAAGCCAGCGTACCGCCCAGGGCGGTGCCCCAGGCGACGCCCCAGTGATTGCGGTCTTCAGCGTCCGGGGCGCGGCTCAGGCCGGCATCGGCCCAGGCACTGAAAGCGGCGACCGTGGCGAGCTGGGCAAAGCGATCCATCGTTCCGGCCAGGGGCCGGCCCAACACGCTGTCGGCATCGAAGCCGGGGCAACTGACGAAAGGAATGGTCAGCGGTCGGGGAATGTCGTCGGTGCGCAGGAAATGCACGGCCGATTCGCCGGCCAGCAGGTGTTCGAAAAAATCCGGCAGATCGCCGCCGTAGGGGCTGACGAGACCCAGCCCGGTAATCGCCACCCGACGCTGGATCATGCTCAACCCTGTTCGCGGCGCAGCCGGTCCATCAGCTCAGCCATATCGCCGACAGTTGTTGGGCTTTTCAGGTCCTTGGAGAGGGTGATGCCAAAACGGTCCTCGAATTCGAACATCAATTCGAGCATCATCAGCGAGTCCACGCCGAGCGGTGCGAGCGGGGCTTCGGGAACGACCTGCTCCGGCGCAACGCCGATGCGGTCCTGGAGAAATTCGCGAATCAGGCCAAGGGAATCCATAGTGGGCGCATTTTAGCCGAAGGGCCCTTTTTTACAAAAATTAGCGAACTTATTCGCGCGGCGGATTACAGAACGCGGTTGAGCGACTGCAGGAAGGTCGCCGCATCCTGATAGCCGACGACGCGGACGGTTTTGATTTCCTTGCCCCGTGCGTCGAAAAATAGGATGCCCGGCGGCCCGAAGAGTCCGAAACGGGCGAGCAAGGCCTTGTGCTCGTCGCTATTGGCCGTGACGTCGGCCTTGAGCAGCGTGAAACCTGCCAGTTTGGCCTGGACGGCGGGGTCGGCGAAGGTGAAGCGCTCCATTTCCTTGCACGAGACGCACCAGTCGGCATAGAAGTCGAGCATCACCGGCCGGCCGGCCGCCAGTACCCGGCTATCCAGTTCGGCCAGCGAGCCGACCGGCTCGAACGGCAGTTTCCGGACTTCTTCGGCCACCGCCTGGCCGCGCAGCCCGGCCAGCGGCTGCAGCGGATCGCGACCGCCGGCCAGGGCGCCGACCAGCAGTGCGGCGCCGGTCAGCAGCATGACGATGCCGATGCCTTTCCAGAAGCGCAGCCAGCCACTGGCCTGGGCCGGTAGCGGGTCGAGGGCGTGCAGGAAGATTGCCGGAATGATCAGCAGCGCCGCCCAGGCCAGCATCGCGGCGACCGGCGGGATGACCGGCGAAACCAGCCAGAGGGCGGTGGCCAGCAGCAGCACGCCGAAACCTTTCTTGACCGCCTCCATCCAGGGCCCGGTCTTGGGCAGCAGCGAACCGCCGGCGACGCCGACCGCGATCAGCGGGGCGCCCATGCCGAGGGCCATGACGAACAGCGCCGCACCGCCGAACACGGCGTCGCCGGTCTGGCCGATATAGAGCAAGGCGCCGGCCAGCGGGGCGGCGACGCAGGGTCCCACAATTAGGGCCGATAGCGCACCCATCACGAAGACGCCGATGCCGCGTCCACCCTGCAGATGGCCGGATTCCTCGGAGAGTTTGCTTTGCAGCGCAACCGGCAACTGTAGTTCGTAGAAACCGAACATCGAGAAGGAGAGGATCACGAAAACCACGGCGAAGCTGCCGAGCACCCAGGCGTTCTGCAGCGCGGCGGAGAGCAGCGTGCCGGTCAGGCCGGCGGCGATGCCGGCCGCGGCGTAGGTCACCGCCATGCCCAGGACGTAGGCCAGGGCCAGGGCGAAGCCGCGGCCGTGCGAATTCTTGTGGCCCTGGCCGGCGATGATGCCCGAGAGGATGGGAATCATCGGGAAGACGCAGGGGGTCAGCGACAGGCCGAGCCCGGCCAGGAAGAAGAAAGCGAGATTGGCCCAGAACCCGGCATCCTTCAGCGTCTGGGCGATGAAGCCGCTCTCGTCGCCACTGCCTTGGGCGGCGGCGGGCGGCGTGCTCGCCGGATCGGGCAGTTCGAGGCTCACCGTCTGGGGTTGCGGCGGGTAGCAGACGCCGGCATCGGCACAGCCCTGCGAAATGACCTTGAGCTTGAGCGGCAGCACTCCTGAGGCATTTCTTTCGACTGGCACGCGGATCGCCACCGACTTGTAATAGACCTCGACCTTCCCGAAGTTCTCGTCCATCTTCTCCTTGCCGGGCGGGAAGGTCGGGGTGCCGAGGGTGGCGCTGTCGCCGTCGACGCTGAAGCGGAACTTGTCGCGATAGAGGTAATAGCCCTTGGCGATCTCGTAGGAAATCTCGATGGTCTGGCCGTCGAGGGCGCGCGCCGATGGTTTGAAGGCGACCGCCGGGTCGAGGAATTCCTCGGCATGGGCCAGCGAAATGAGCAGGGAGAAAAGCAGGAACAGCGCGCGCATGGTCATTGGATCGTCTCGGCCGCCACCCAGTTCAGATAGGCCGGCAAACCCTGCGCGATCGGCAGGGCGATGATTTCGGGGACTTCGTAGGGATGCAGTTCGGCGATGGCTTGCTCGAGCGCCGGATAATTGGCTGCGGTGGTCTTGATCAGCAGGGGGATCTCGGTGGCCGACTCGACGGCACCCTGCCAGCGGTAGACGGACTGGACGCGCGGCAGGATATTGACGCAGGCGGCCAGCCGCGCTTCGACTACGGCCAGGGCGATGGCGTTGGCGGAGGCTTCATCCGGACAGTTGGTGATGACGAGCAGGGATTCCATTAGCGGATTCTACTTGAGCAGGCGGCGGCGGGTCAGGCGCAGGGCAATCGCGAAGGCTACACCGGCCGTGGCGAGCAGCGCCATGATGTGGATCAGGGCATCGGCCGGCACCTGGCCGGCGAGCAGCGGACGGACCAAGGCGACGCCCTGGGCTAGCGGCAGCCAGCCGCCGATCGTTGCGAGCCAGGCGGGCAACTGGTCGGTGGGGAAGAAAACGCCGGAAATCAGCGTCATCGGGGTAATGAACAGCGTGAAGTAATACATGAAGAAATCGTAGGACGGGGCCAGCGCATTCCAGATTAGGCCGAGCGCAGCGAAGGCCAGCCCGGTCAGGACGACGGCCGGCAGCGCCCAGAACAGCAGCGGGCCATGGGTTAGGCCGAGGGCGGCGATCACGACGAGGATGGCGGCGCCGGAAAACAGCGATTTCGTTGCCGCCCAGAACAGTTCGCCGGCGACGACATCGGTCAGACCGAGCGGCGTATTGAGGATGGCGTCCCAGGTCTTCTGGACATGCATGCGCGAAAACGAGGAGTACAGGGCCTCGAAGGTCGCCGCATTCATGGTCGAGGCGCACACCGTGCCGGCGGCCAGGAAAGCGACGTAAGGCTGGCCGTCGATGCTGGGCAGCATGGCGCCCAGGCCGTAGCCGAGGCCGAGCATGTAGATCAGCGGATCGGCCAGATTGCCGAGGATGGAAGGCAGCGCCAGTTTGCGCCAGACCAGGAAGTTGCGGCGCCAGACGGGGAGCCAGTTGAATGCTGTCATCAGTCGCGCAACTCCCGGCCGGTCAGTTTGATGAAAACGTCTTCCAGATTGGAGGCGCGGTGCACATAGCGCAGGCCGGGGGCTTCGGCCAGCCTGGCGAGCAGCGGATGCGGTTCGCGGCAGTAGAAGAAGGCGGTTTCGCCGCTGGTTTCGACGCGTTCGGCCAGGCCGCGCTGGGCCTCGACGAAAGCCGGCAGGTCGCCGGCCGCCTCGTCGTAGACCTCGATGACCTGCGGTTCGATGTGCTCGGCGATCAACTGGCGCGGGCTGCCTTCGGCGATCAGGCGGCCGTGGTCGATGACGATCAGCCGGTCGCACAGGCGCTCGGCTTCGTCCATGAAATGGGTGGTCAGGATCAGCGTCTTGCCGGCCGATTTGAGCTGCTTCAGGCGGTCCCAGATCAGGTGGCGGGCCTGGGGGTCGAGGCCGGTGGTCGGCTCGTCGAGAAAGATGATGTCGGGGTCGTTGACCAGGGCGCGGGCCAGCGTCAGGCGCCGTTTCATGCCGCCGGACAGGGTCGCCAGGCGGGCGTCGGCCTTGCTGGTCAGGCTGGCGAACTCGAGCAGCTGCGGGATGCGGGCCTTGACCTCGGCGTCGGGCAGGCCGAAGTAGCGGCCGAAGACGAGCAGGTTTTCGGCACAGGTGAAATCCGGGTCGAGATTGTCGAACTGCGGCACGACGCCGACCCGCGCCCGCGCCTGCTGGGCGTCGGCCGGAATGGCGTAGTTGTTGAGGGTGATCTCGCCACTCTCCGGGGCGGTCAGGCCGAGGCAGAGGCGCAGGGTCGTCGTCTTGCCGGCGCCGTTCGGGCCGAGCAGGCCGAAACAGGTGCCGGGCTCGACGGCGAACGACAGGCCAGCCACCACCTCGGTGCCGGCATAGGACTTGCGCAGTCCGCTGGCACTCAGTGCCACTGAATCCGAAGCAGCCACTAGTGCCGCCATGCCCGGGTGATGATGTCGCGGATCAGGTGCAGGCGGCGATGGAAAAAGTGGTCGGCACCGGGCACGACGACGACCGGCAGGTCATTGGGCAACGCCCAGTCGAAGACATTGGCCAGCGGGACGGTTTCATCGGACGAGCCGTGGATGACGATGGTGTCGTGGGGCACGGCTTCGGTGTCGTACTGGCGGGTACCTTCGACATGACCGGCGGCGGTGCCGACCAGGACCAGGCGCTGGGCCGGATGCCCGGCTTCGGCCAGGCGCTTGGCGACGCGGGTCTGGCAGTAGGCGCCGAAGGAAAAGCCGGCCAGCGCCACCGGTAGGTCGCCGCAGCGGCACTTGGCGTCCTGGAGCACGGCGAGCAGATCTTCGGTTTCGCCGCGGCCTTCGTCATGGATGCCTTCGGTGCCGCCGACGCCGCGGAAATTGGGGCGGAAGGCGGCGTAGCCGAGGCCGACGAAAGTGCGGGCCAGCGTATAGGCGACCTTGTTGGTGTTGGCGCCGCCGCCCAGCGGGTGCGGGTGGGCGATCAGGGCGATGCCGCGCGGCGCGTCGGGGCGCTCCATGATGACGTCGATCTTGCCGGCCGGGCCGTCGATCACGATCTTTTCTTCCGGGGCTCTCATATTTTCAGACGCTCCACGATGCGGCCGTTGATCAGGTGTTCCTGGATGATTTCCTCGACGTCGTCCTTGTCGATGTAGGTGTACCAGACGGCTTCCGGATAGACGACCATGACCGGCCCGAGATCGCAACGATCCATGCAGCCCGCCTTGTTGACGCGGACTTTGCCTTCCCCCTTCATCTTGAGCTGGCTGATGCGCTCCTTGGCGTAGGTCTGCATGTCGCTCGCGCCATGGGCGTTGCAGCAGTTTTCGCCGGGTTCGCGCTGGTTGCAGCAGAAAAAGACGTGGTATTTGAAATGGCTCATCGGTTCTCTCCTCGGGGGCTCAACATTATAGGCGGTCCGCTTTCACGTGGAACGCCGAGCGTTGGTCCAGTGTTTTTCGAGGGCGATGATGGCGCTGCTGAACACGCCGACGGCCAGTATCTTGCCCCATTCGACCCAGCCGATGGGGGCGGTCTGGAAGACGGCGGCGAGCGGCGGCCAGTAGGTGAACAGCAATTGCAGGCCGAGCATGCTGGCGACCCCTCCCCACACCCAGAGGTTGGTAAACAGGCCGAGGCTCCAGAAGCTGCGGGTCAGCGAACGGCAGTTGAAGAGATAGAGGGCTTCGACCATCACGAAGACATTGACGGCGACCGTCCGTGCTTCGGCCAGCGATTTGCCCTGGTCGAGCTCGTGCAGGAAGAGGCCGAAGGCGCCGCCGAGCAGCAGCAGCGAAACGAGCACGATGCGGCGGATCAGGTCGCCATTGAGTACCGGCATGGCCAGCCGGCGCGGCGGCCGGTGCATGATGCCGCGCTCGATCGGCTCGAAGGCCAGCGGCAGGCCGAGCAAAACCGCGGTGGTCATGTTGATCCAGAGGATCTGCAGCGGCGTGATCGGCAGCGTGCTGCCGAAGACGATGGCGGCGACGATGACCAGACCTTCGCCGAAATTGGTCGGCAGGGTCCAGGTGATGAACTTGACCAGATTGTCCCAGACCCCCCGGCCCTCCTCGACCGCCGCCTCGATGCTGGCGAAATTGTCGTCGGTCAGCACCATCGCCGCCGCCTCCTTGGCCACCTCGGTGCCACCGAGGCCCATGGCGATGCCGATGTCGGCCTGCTTCAGGGCCGGGGCATCGTTGACGCCATCGCCGGTCATCGCCACGACTTCGCCCAGCCCTTGCAGGGCACGCACCAGGCGCAGCTTCTGTTCTGGCTCGACGCGGGCAAAGACATCGATTTCGTGGGCGGCCTTGGCCAGCGCCTGGTCGTCGAGCGCCGCCAGTTCGCGCCCGGTCAGCGCGTGTTCGCTACTGAGCCCGATCTGCCGGGCAATGGCGAGGGCGGTGATGGCGTGGTCGCCGGTGATCATCTTGACCCGGATGCCGGCCGAGTGGCAGTTGCGTATGGCGCTGATTGCCGCCTTGCGCGGCGGGTCGATCATGCCGACCAGGCCGAGCAGGGTCAGGTCGTGCAGGGCATCGTCGTCGAGCCGGCTGGCGCTCGGCCGCAGGACGCGGGCGAGGAGCAGGACGCGCATGCCCTGTCCGGCATAGGCATGGGCGGCGGCTTCGATCGTCGCCGTTGCCAGCGGCAGCAATTGCTGGTCGGCCCCGAGTTGGTCTTTGCAGCGCGGCAGCAGGCGCTCGATGGCGCCCTTGACGTAGATTACCGTTTCGCCGTCGCTGCGGTGCGCGGTCGCCATGTACTGGCGGGTGGCATCGAAGGGCAGTTCGTCGACCCGGGGATAGAGGGCGAGCAGGGTCTGTTCGTCGAGCCGGCCTTTGCGGGCGGCGACCAGTAGCGCCGCTTCGGTCGGGTCGCCGGTGATTTTCCAGTGTTGCCCATCGCGCCCCAGGCTGGCGTCGTTGCACAAGGCTCCGGCGACCAGAGATTCGCGTAGCGCGCCCGCGATCGGAGCCGGCATTTCGTCATGGCTGATGCTGCCTTCCGGGTTGTAGCCATGACCGCTGACGGCATGGCCGGCCCCGGCGCACCACAGGACGCGCACCGTCATCGCGTTTTCGGTCAGTGTGCCGGTCTTGTCGGAACAGATCACCGTCGTGCTGCCCAGCGTTTCGACCGCCGGCAGGTGGCGGATGATGGCCCGGCGGCGGGCCATGCGGGCGACGCCGATGGCCAGCGTGACAGTGACCGCGGCCGGCAGCCCTTCCGGGATGGCGCCGACGGCCAGTGCCACCGCCGCCATGAACATTTCGAAAGCGGTTTCGCCGCGCGCCAGGCCGACCCCGAAGGTGAGGATGGCGAGGCCGCCGATCGCCCACAGCAGCCAGTTGGAGAAAGTAATCATCTTGCGGGTCAGCGGCGTCACCAGATCGGGGGCACTGGCGATCAGGTCGGCGATGCGCCCGGTTTCGGTGGCATCGCCGGTGGCGATGACCATGCCGCTGCCCAGCCCGGCGACCACGGTGCTGCCGGCGTAGGCCATGTTACGGCGGTCGGCGAGCGGGGTGTCGCTGGGTAGCGCCGTGGTGTGCTTGAGTACCGGCTGCGATTCGCCGGTCAGCATCGAGTCGTCGGTATGCAGCTCACGCTCGTGGAAGAGCCGGAGGTCAGCCGGAATGCGGTCGCCGGCGGCGAGAACGACGATGTCGCCGGGAACCAGTCCGGCCGCTTCGATCTGCCGGCGCTGACCGCCGCGCCTGACGGTGACCGGCGTTGCGACGCTCTTGGCGAGCGCCGCCAGCGCCCCTTCGGCCTTGGCTTCCTGCCAGTAGCCAATGACCGCGTTAACTACCACGACGCCGAAAATGACGCTGGCGTCCACCCATTCGCCAAGTCCTGCCGTGACCGTGCCGGCGGCGATCAGGACCAGGACCAGCGGCTGCATCAGCTGTTCGGCAAAGCGTTTCCAGGCCGGTTTGCCCGGTGCTTCGGTCAGCCGGTTGGGACCGTGGCGCTCGAGGCGGGCCGCCACCTCGGCGTCACTCAGACCGCTCGCGACATCGACGCCGATTGCCGTGGCGGTGGCTTCCGCCGACCGGGCGTGCCAGTCTATTGGCGACGGCTGGTCAGCAGCAGGAAGGGGAGCGTCAGGAAGGGCCATAGCGTTGCCACCAGTCGGGTCAGACCGTTGAAATTCAGGAAGTGACCTTGGCGCCAGGTAGCCAGGGCCGCCGCCGAATAGGGATTGGGCGGTGCCAGATTGACCAGCACCGTTCCGGCCAGCAGCGCCACAGCCGCCAACATCAGGCGCGGCGTCGGCGGCAGGAGCAGCAGCAGTGGGAGCAGAACGATGGCGTTCAGCAGGCCGCTCTGGGCGCCTGGTGTCAGCCAGGCGAGCGCCTCACCCGGACCGATCAGGATGGCGGCGGCCAGCGTACGGACGATCAGGCCAAGGAGCAGGAATAGTGGCACGATGATGTAAGCCGCTACCCGGCGCGCCGCCAGCATGCTCAGCATCAGGCCGACGGTCAGCGCATTGAGGGTGGTGATGCTGGCCTCGATGACGACGAAACTCTCGGCGACGAAAGGCAGGTCGCTACTGAAGCCGAGCAACTGGCGCAGGTCGCCGGCTCCGAAAAGCAGGGTTTCCGGCGACAGCGGCACCAGCAGCCAGAGACCGAGCAGGGTCAGGCCCAGCTCGGCATGCGGGATGGGGGCGATCAGACGATGCTCGATTTCCATGATGCGGGCGAACAACCGCGGTCCGACTGCCTGCGCCCAGATGGCGCCGAGCAGTCCGCCAAGGGCATTGCAGGCGAGATCGACATTGGAGGGAACGCGCGAGGGTAACCAGGTTTGGACCGTTTCCAGCCCGAAACTGACGCCGGCGGCGAGCAGCACGGCAAGGATCGGCGCCGTGAAGCGCCAGGGCAGGCTGCGTAGAGCCAGGGTCAGGAACAGGCCAAGCGGCACGTAAACCGCCACGTTGGCGAGCAGGTCGAAAACCGTCCAGTAACGTGGCCAGCCGCCATCGAGAAAGGCCACAGGCGAATCGCCGGTTGTTCGCCAGCCGCTGAACGGATGCAGGCTGCCATAGACGATCAAACCAAGCCAGGCCAACGCCAGGTAGCGGGAAAGCAGGACGGGGCTGCGTTCGTGATGGGGCATGGCATCGATTCTAACCGTTTGCGCTACCGTCGACCGCGCGCCAGCACACCTTGATTTCGGTCCATAAGCATGACCACAGGCGGAACTGGCGCGGTTCCGGGGCGCGCCGCATCGTGATGGCCATGGGTTTCGGTGACGCAACCGATGGTGATCGGAATGGTCCAATCATCGACGCGCCACGGCTGTCGTCTGGGGCATTTGACCGCCGCCGGTCGGGGCCGGTGATATCGCCGAACAGGAGGCCGCCATGTCCAGCGCCCATCTCGCGACCGAAGTCGCATCGCTCCTCGTCTACCTCGGCGTGCCGCCGGCCGACGACGGGGAAATCGCTGTTCATACGCCGATCGACGGCAGTTGCCTCGGCCACTGGCAACGTCCGCCCGGCACGCTCGACGCGATGGTAGCCCAGGCGCGCACAGCTTTTCTGGCCTGGCGCGAGGTGCCGGCCCCGCGCCGCGGTCAGCTGGTGCATGGCTACGGCGAGTGCCTGCGGCGGCACCAGGCGGCGCTCGGCCGCCTGGTCAGCATCGAAACCGGCAAAATCCTCTCGGAAGGCCGCGGTGAGGTGCAGGAAATGATCGACATCTGCGACTTCGCTGTCGGCCTGTCGCGCCAGTTGTACGGCCTGACCATCGCCAGCGAGCGCCCGGCGCACCGGATGATGGAAACCTGGCACCCGCTCGGCGTCTGCGCGGTGATCACCGCCTTCAATTTTCCGGTCGCGGTCTGGGCCTGGAACGCAGCGCTGGCCCTGGTCTGCGGCAATACCCTGCTCTGGAAGCCATCGTCGCGCACGCCGCTCACCGCCCTCGCCTGCCAGGCCCTGTTCGAGCAGACGGCGGCCGAGGTTGGCGGCGTGCCCGACGGCCTGAGCCAGGTCGTGATCGGCGATGCCGGGCTCGGCGAACAGCTGGTCGCCCATCCCGAGGTCGCCCTCGTCTCGGCTACCGGCTCGAGCCGCATGGGGCGGCGCATCGCGCCCATTGTCGCCGCCCGTTTCGGGCGTTGCCTGCTCGAACTGGGCGGCAACAACGCGATGATCGTCGCGCCCAGCGCCGACCTCGAGCTGGCGGTGCGGGCCATCGTCTTCGCCGCCGCCGGGACGGCCGGCCAGCGCTGCACGAGCTTGCGCCGACTGATCGTGCATGAGGATATCTATGAGGCGCTGCTCGCCAGGCTGACGATCGCCTTCGCGAGCCTGCCGGTCGGCCAGCCGCTCGACCCGGCCACCCTGGTCGGTCCGCTGATCGACGATACGGCGCTGGCCGCCCATAACAGCGCGCTGCTCCAGGCCAGGGCCGAAGGCGGCACGGTGCACGGCGGCGAAGCGGTGGCCGTGGACGGCTGTCCGAACGGCCGCTACGTGCGGCCGGCACTGGTCGAAATGCCGCAGCAAAGCGAACTGGTGCGCCGGGAAACCTTCAGCCCCATCCTCTACGTCCTGCGTTACCGCGAACTCGAGGCGGCCATCGCCGTGCACAACGCTGTGCCGCAGGGGCTGTCGTCGGCAATTTTCACCAACGACCTGCGTGAGATGGAGCGTTTTCTGGCCGTCGGCGGCAGCGATTGCGGCATCGCCAACGTCAATATCGGCCCCTCGGGGCCGAGATCGGTGGTGCCTTTGGCGGCGAGAAGGAAACCGGCGGCGGCCGCGAGGCCGGTTCGGATGCCTGGAAGGCCTATATGCGGCGGGCGACCAATACCATCAACTACTCGGCCGACCTGCCGCTGGCCCAAGGCGTACGCTTTGTTTAAGACTCGTGCCGGTGCACCGTCTCGGCGTGGTGAGTCTCAGCCGCCGCCCGGTGGTGCAGGGCGGCGTGGATGTCTTCATGCGCTGTCGGCCGGCCGACCCATTGCGGCAGCAGCGAACCGGCGATCATGCCGATGATGCTGACGCCCAGTCCGATCAGCTGGGGAGGAACGGCCTGCCCGGCGCCGACCAGCGCGTAGGCGTATTCCTGAGCCTGATCGGCCTTGCTGACCAGCACTTCGATCAGGATCCATGAACTCAGCCCGCCAATGATTGCGGCCAGCGCGCCCTGGATCGTCGCCCGTTTCCAGAAGGCACCGAAGAAGAGCGGTACGAAAGCGCCGGCCAGTGTGATCTTGTACGCGTTCTCAACCATCTTGAAAATGCTGGCATTGGAATACAGCGCAAAGCCGAGCACGATGCCGGCGAAAACGACGATAGAGCCGCGCATGACCTGCAGGAACTGGTGGTCGCCCATGCCCGGGAAAAAGCCGCGCACGATGTTTTCCGAGAAGGCGACCGAGGGGGCGAGCAGCGTCGCCGACGAGCAGCTCATGATGGCCGAGAGCACGGCGCCGAAGAAGATGGCCTGGGCAAAGAGCGGGGTGTGCTGGAGGACCAGCGTGGGCAGGACCAGTTGCGAATCGGTCTTCATCAGGCCGTTAAATAGCTCGGGGTCGATCAGGGTGGCCGAATAGGCGATGAACATCGGCACGAAGGTGAAGCAGAAGTAGATCGAGGCGCCGAGGACCGACCCCCAGATCGCGATGCGCGCGCTCTTCGCCGAAGTGATGCGCTGGAAGACGTCCTGCTGCGGGATCGAGCCGAGCATCATGGTCATCCAGGCGCCGAGGAAGGTCAGCCACTGCCAGGGGTCGGGCGGCGGGAAGAAATCGAGTTTGCCGGCGGTCGCCGCATGGTTGATGACGACATCGACGCCGCCGGTCAGGCCGGAGACAATGTAGCCGATGTACAGCATGCCGCCCATGATGACGCCCATCTGGACGAAGTCGAGGATGGCCACCGAGAGCATGCCGCCGAAGGTGGTGTAGGTGAGGACGATGGCCGCGCCGAGGATCATTCCCGCCGTCTGGCTGACGTAGCCGCCGGTGACGACATTGAAGACCAGGCCGAGGGCCTTGATCTGGGCCGAGACCCAGCCCAGATAACTGGCCACGATACAGAGCGTGGTCAGCACTTCGACGGTGCGGTTGTAGCGCATCCGGAAGTAGTCGCCGAGGGTCAGGATGTTAAGTTTGTAGAGCTTCTTGGCGAAGAAGATGCCGGCGATGATCAGGCACAGCGAGGAACCGAAAGGATCGGCGACGACGCCGCGCAGGCCTTCCTTGACGAAGGTCGCGGAGACGCCGAACACCGCTTCGGCCCCGAACCAGGTGGTGAACACGGTGGCGGTGACGACCGGCAGCGGCAGATGGCGCCCGGCTACCGCGAAATCCTTGGCGCTATGGACGCGGGTCGCGACATAGAGGCCAATGCCGATGGAAAGCATCAGGTAGAGAACGACGAACCAGATCAGCATGATTCTCCGAGCGACGTCGGCAAGGGATTGAAAACGCGGGAATTATAAGGTTTTCGGCGGTTAGAACGGAGCGTCGCTGTGAAAGCGCAGGGCGACGGCGCTTAGCGGATGGACAAAGGCCAGATCCGTGGCATGCAAGAGCAGGCGTTCGCCGGGTTCGGGGTCCGGTCCGTAGAGTTCGTCGCCGCGGATCGGGTGGCCGAGCGCGGCCATATGGACCCGCAACTGGTGCGAACGGCCAGTCACCGGCTCCAGTTCGACCCGGCTACATCCGGTATGCGGATCGAAGCCAGATCTTCGGAATTTCGTCAGTGAGCGCTTGCCGACTTCGAAATCCACCTTTTGTCGGGGGCGGTTCGGCCAGTCGCAGATCAGCGGCAGGTCGACCTCGCCGCTCTCGCTTTCCAGGTAGCCGTCGACCACGGCGAGATAGCGCTTGTCGACCCGGCGGTCCTCGAACAATCGGGACAGCGCGCGCTGCATGGCTTCTCCGCGGGCCATCAGGAGCAGGCCTGAAGTCGACATGTCGAGCCGATGCACGGTCAGCGCATCCGGAAAATTGGCCTGGGCGCGGCTGGCCAGGCAGTCGGCCTTGTCGGCGCCGCGTCCCGGCACCGAGAGCAGCCCCGCCGGCTTGTCGAGCACGAGCAGACTGTCGTCGGCGTAGATGATGCTGAGGCCGGTATCGGCCGGCGGGGTATAGATCATCGGTGGCTCTGCTTCAGCGTGCCAGATCGGCGCCGCAGCGGCCGTTGCGGTACGGTCCGCCATCGCGATACCAGCCGCTGCCCGGAGAGGTCTGCAGGCAAACGCGGGCCCCATCGACCTTGCTGACCCACCAATACCACGGGGCGGGCCTGGCCTGGGCGAATGCTGTGGCAGCGGCCAGGGCAAGGCCGAACAGCAGTTTCCCCGAGGCCGGTGAAAGGAAAAATAATCTTGCCAAGTGACTACCTAAAATGTACTGTATTTATAACCAGTAACCTGGGGCGGCCAGAAGTGGCCGCCGAAAATATACCCGTGTTTATCGGTATTCGGCCAAAATCGCGGTTTGCCATATGCATATTTCGCGCCAAATCCGCTGATTTTCGGCTCAGCAATTTCTGTTCCATCTTCGGCCCCTGTGCCATAATCCGCTCAAATTTCGAGGTACCTCCATGGACGACAACAAGGCAAAGGCGCTCGCCGCAGCGCTGCAACAGATCGAAAAGCAGTTCGGTAAAGGCTCCATCATGAAGATGGGCGATGCCGAAATCGACGAAGGCATCCAGGTGGTGTCCACCGGATCGCTGGGTCTGGATATTGCCCTGGGCGTTGGCGGACTGCCGCGCGGCCGGGTCGTTGAAATCTACGGACCGGAATCCTCGGGCAAGACCACGCTCTGTCTGCAGGTTATCGCCGAAATGCAGAAACTCGGTGGCGTCGCCGCCTTCATCGATGCCGAACACGCCCTCGATCCGCAATATGCGCAAAAGCTCGGCGTCAATGTCGGCGACCTGCTGATCTCGCAGCCGGATACCGGCGAACAGGCCCTCGAAATCTCGGACATGCTGGTCCGCTCCGGTTCGGTCGACATCATCGTCATCGACTCGGTCGCCGCCCTCACCCCACGTGCCGAAATCGAAGGCGAAATGGGCGACCAGATGGTCGGCCTGCACGCCAGGCTGATGAGCCAGGCCCTGCGCAAGCTGACCGCCAACATCAAGAAGACCAACACCCTGGTCGTCTTCATCAACCAGATCCGGATGAAGATCGGAGTCATGTTCGGTTCGCCGGAAACGACGACCGGTGGCAATGCGCTGAAGTTCTACGCTTCCGTGCGCCTCGATATCCGCCGCATCGGCTCGATCAAGAAGGGCGATGAAGTCATCGGCAGCGAAACCAAGGTCAAGGTCGTCAAGAACAAGGTCTCGCCACCGTTCCGCGAAGCCATTTTTGACATTCTGTACGGCGAAGGTATTTCCCGCCACGGCGAAATCGTCGAAATGGGTGTCGCCCACAAGCTGGTCGAGAAATCCGGCGCCTGGTATGCCTACAAGGGCGAGAAAATCGGCCAGGGCAAGGACAACGCCCGAGAATTCCTGCGCAGCCATCCGGAAATCGCCCAGGAAATCGAGGCCGGCATCCGCGAGGCCGCCAGCACCAACGTCATCAAGCCGGTCAAGGCTGCCAAGGCTGATGTCTGATTTGCGCGTTCGTGCCCTGAAACTCTTGACCCGGCGCGAACACAGCCGGGCCGAGTTGAAGGCCAAACTCGCTGGCGCCGCCGAGTCGGAAGAGCAGCTCGCGGCCGTGCTCGACACCCTGCAAGCCCAGAATCTGCTCTCCGACCACCGCTTTGCCCGGCAACGCGTCGTGGCCCGTGCCGGCCGTTACGGTAATGCGCGGCTGAAACAGGAGTTGCGGCAGACCGGGGTCGGTGACGACGACATCGCCGCCGCCCTGCCCGAAGGCGGTGACGAGGGCGAGCGCTGCCAGTCGGTGTGGGCCAAGAAATTTGGCCAGTTGCCGCAGACCCCGGAAGAGCGGGCCAAGCAGATGCGCTTTCTGCAATACCGCGGCTTCTCGGGCGATGCCATCCGCCGGGTCATGCGCGGAGCCAGCCAATGAACGCCCCGATCTCCAAGCTCTCGGCCCATAACCTGAAAAAGCGCTACAAGGCGCGCACCGTGGTCGAGGACGTTTCGTTCGAGGTCGCCGCCGGCGAGGTTGTCGGCCTGCTCGGACCGAACGGGGCCGGCAAAACCACCTGCTTCTACATGATTGTCGGCCTGGTGCCGGCCGATGGCGGCGAGGTCTATATCGACGATGCCCGGCTGACCCATCTGCCGATGCACAGCCGGGCCAGGCAGGGTCTTTCCTACTTGCCGCAGGAGGCCTCGGTCTTCCGCAAGCTCAATGTCGAGGAAAACATCCGGGCCATCCTCGAACTGCTCAAGTTGCCCGAAGAGGAAGTCAATGACCGCCTCGAGGGTCTGCTCGGCGAACTGCATATCGGCCATGTCCGCCACGTCAACGCCGCCGCACTCTCCGGCGGTGAGCGGCGGCGGGTCGAAATCGCCCGGGCGCTGGCCACCAATCCTCGCTTCATTCTGCTCGACGAACCCTTTGCCGGCGTCGACCCGATCGCCGTCCTGGAAATTCAGAAAATCATCCGCTTCCTCAAGGAGCGCGGTATCGGTGTGCTGATCACTGACCACAACGTCCGCGAGACCCTCGGTATTTGCGACCATGCGTACATTATTAACGCTGGCCGCGTACTCGCCGCTGGACGGCCGAACGAAATCGTGGAGAATGAAAGCGTCCGCAAGGTTTATCTCGGCGAGCATTTCAAGCTCTGACCGTTAAGCAGCGCCCCTATCCCAACCGATGAAACCTGCCCTCCAACTCAAACTATCCCAGCATCTGGCGCTGACCCCCCAGTTGCAGCAGTCGATCAAGCTGCTACAGCTGTCGACGGTGGAAATGCAGCAGGAAATCGAACGCTATCTGCTCGAAAATCCGATGCTGGAGCGCGACGACGACGGTGGCAGCGAGACCTTTACCGCGGCTCAGCAGTTCGACTCGCCGCAGACCAGCGAAGGTGAGCGCGAACAGAAGGTCGAACGCGAAGAGCGCGATGCCCGCGACGACCGTGAAATGGATGTGCCATCAGCCCCCTCCGATGTCGACGACGATCGCTGGAGCTCGGATGCTGGGACCTTTACCGGTGCCGGGCGCGACGAGGACGACGATAGCGATGCCCAGGACATTCATGCCGGCACCATCAGCCTGCGCGATCATCTCGGCTGGCAACTGGGCATGACCCAGCTGACCGAGCGCGATCGTGCCCTGGTCCGCTTCCTGATCGAAGCCCTCGACGATGACGGCTACCTGTCGGCTTCCTTGCTGGAACTTCTTGAAACTCTGCCGCCGGAATACGAGATCGAGCTCGAAGAGCTCGAAATCGCCCTGCATCATATCCAGCACTTCGATCCGACCGGGATTGGCGCGCGCAGCCCGCAGGAATGCCTGGCCCTGCAACTCAAGGCCCTGCAGCCCTGTGCCGAACAGCCGTTGGCCCTGGCCATCGTCGAAAAGCACCTCGAGTTGCTGGCCGCCCGGGATTTCGTCAAGATTCGCCGCCTGACCGGCTGCGACGACGAGGCGCTGCGCGCGGCGCACGCTCTGATCACTCGTCTGAATCCGCGGCCGGGGGCCGGTTTTGCCCAGGTCGAGGCGCGCTACATTACGCCTGACGTCATCGTCAAAAAGCTCAAGAACAAGTGGACGGCCTACATCAATCCGGATGCCTATCCCCGCCTGCGCATCAACCGCCTGTATGCCGAGATACTCTCCCGCCAGCGCCGGGGCAATGGCAACCTGACCGGCCAGTTGCAGGAGGCCCGCTGGTTGATCAAGAACGTCCAGCAGCGCTTCGAGACCATCCACCGCGTAACCCAGGCCATCGTCGATCGCCAGCGCCAGTTTTTCGAGCATGGCGAAGTCGCCATGCGGCCGCTGGTGTTGCGCGAAATCGCCGACATTCTCGGCCTGCATGAATCGACCGTCTCCCGCGTCACCAGCCAGAAATACATGGCGACGCCGCGGGGCATTTTTGAGCTGAAATACTTCTTCGGTAGCCATGTTGCTACCGACACCGGCGGAGCTTGTTCCGCCACCGCCATCCGCGCTCTGATCAAGCAGTTGATCGGAGCCGAGGACGGCAAGAAGCCCTTGTCGGATAGTCAATTATCCGAAATACTAGGCCAGCAGGGAATCGTTGTCGCCCGACGCACGGTAGCCAAATACCGCGAGTCGCTCAACATCCCGCCGGTCAATTTACGCAAGACCCTGTAGAGAGAGGAGAAAACATGAATCTGCAGATCGCTGGTCACCACATCGAAGTTACCCCCGCCTTGCGCGAGTACGTGGAAAACAAGCTGGATCCCGTGGTTCGCCATTTTGACAAGGTAACCGGTGTGAGCGTCGTCCTGTCTGTCGAGAAACTCAAACAGAAGGCCGAAGTTACCGTCCATGTGCCCGGCAAGGACATGCATGTCGAAGAATCCGGCGACGATCTCTATGCCGCCATCGACGCCATGTTCGACAAGCTGGATCGCCAGGTTCTCAAATACAAGCAAAAAGTGCAGGATCACCATCGCGGTGAAAAGCCTGCGCTCGACGTTGCTGAATAAGCGCCGATCGGCCGCAGCGCTGTAGCTGCGGCCCCTTGCTTTACCCCTTCCCCTTATGAACCCTCTAAGCAACATTCTGTCGGCCTCGCAGGTGCTTCTCGACTTTGAGGCCAGCAGCAAGAAACGGGTCTTTGAACAGGCCGGCCAGCTCTTCGAGTCGCATCTCGGCTTGGCGCGCTCGGTTATATTCGACAGCCTGTTTGCCCGTGAGAAACTCGGCTCGACCGGACTTGGTCAGGGCATTGCCATTCCTCATGGCCGGATCAAGGGTCTGAAAAATGCGGCCGGTGCCTTCCTGCGCCTGGCGACTCCGGTCCCTTTCGATTCACCCGATGGCCGCCCGGTCAATCTGCTCTTTGTCCTTCTGGTGCCCGAACAGGCCACCGAAGAGCATCTTCAGATTCTCTCCGAGCTGGCCCAGCGTTTTGCCGATCGCGCCTTCCGCGATGCACTGCAGGCCGCCCCGGACCCGGCGTCCGTCGTCGCGCTCTTTCAGTCCTGATCAACGCTCGTGCGCCATATCAGTCTGACCCAGCTCTACGACGATAACCGCGAAAAGCTGCTGTTGAGCTGGGTGATCGGCCAACAGACCGAACGCCGGATCGAGATCAAGCTTTCGAACAATTACGGGGCAGATGTTGTCGGCCATATCAACATCATTCAT
This sequence comes from Dechloromonas sp. A34, assembly GCF_026261605.1. Lineage (NCBI taxonomy): Bacteria > Pseudomonadati > Pseudomonadota > Betaproteobacteria > Rhodocyclales > Azonexaceae > Dechloromonas > Dechloromonas sp. A34. The sequence continues at coordinate 4,712,161 of NZ_CP102486.1, read as the reverse complement.
CCCGAGCGCCTGCAAGTCCTTGGCTTTGCCGAGTACGAGTGGGCTGAGCGCATCGGTGAGCGGCGTTTCGGCCAGATGTTCACCGACTTGCTCAGCGCCCAGCCACCCGCGGTCATCGTTGCCGACGGACTGGTTCCTCCCGATCTGGTGACGGATGCGTGTACGCAGTCCGGTACCCCCCTGATTCTCTCGCCCAAGCCTTGCTCGGCGGTGATCGACCTGCTGCGCATCTACCTCTCGGCTCGCCTGGCAGACACCGTCAACCTACATGGCGTCTTCATGGATGTGCTGGGCATGGGCGTTCTGATCACCGGCGATTCCGGCGTCGGCAAATCCGAGCTTGCCCTTGAACTGATCTCCCGCGGCCATGGCCTGGTGGCTGATGATGTCGTCGAAATGGCGCGCATAGCACCAGCGACGATTGATGGCCGGTGTCCCGGCATGTTGCGGGATTTCCTCGAGGTACGCGGTCTCGGGCTGCTCAATATCCGTACCATCTTTGGTGAAACTGCTTCGCGCCGAAAAATGCGGCTGAAACTGATCGTCCATTTGCAGAAGACGGTTGCTGCAGGCGATGCACCCCGTTTACCGCTCGATGCCCAGACCCAGGAAGTGCTCGGCGTGCCGATTCGCAAGGTCGTAATTCCGGTCGCTGCCGGCCGCAATCTGGCCGTTCTGCTGGAGGCTGCAGTGCGCAATACCATTCTGCAATTACGCGGCATCGACAGCATGCAGGATTTCATGGACCGCCAGCAGCGCATGATGCTGGACGACGAATAATCGGGCGGCGATAGCACCGCTGCCGGCCGGCCATCCGCGGATGGCCGTTTTCCAGTTACTACAAGTGTTCGAAGTCGGCGCCGTCGGTGCTCGGGTCGTTACCCGAACCGCCGAAGCAGATTCGGCCGCTGCTTTCAAGCGCTAATTCGTGACGCCGGACCATGACTTCCTGGCGTCCCGAGATGGTGACAAAGCAGCCGTTGGTGCTGGTGTCGACGAGAAAATAACCGTCGGCCCGTTTCTCGATACGGGCGTGCTGGCGGGAGGCCTTGCGGTCCTCGATCACCAGCTTGTTGCCGAGATCGCGGCCCAGGGAGAGCGCCGGGGTTTTTTCGTCGAGCAGGAAGGCTTTGCCGTGATAGCGGACGCAGAGACGCTCAACCGGTGGCGGGTGCGATGCTGGCCCGAAGGCCGAATGGGGTTGGCCGCCGACTTCGTGGGTGGTCCAGTGAATCTGGAGCAGATTCAGCGAGTTTCCATTTTCTGGAATGCTGCCCAACTCGGGCATCGGACGAACCGAAACGATACCGGATTCCGGCAATTCGGCGGTCAGCGCAGAGCTGGCAAGGATCTGGTCGCGGCGGGCGATGCCGGCAATACGGGCGGCATTGGTGACGACCTCGCCGGTGAACTTGTCCCCATCTTCCGTGACCTGGCCGATATGGAGACCGATCCGGATAGTCAGCTTGAGGCCCGAGACCGGTGGCAAATCGGCGATCCGCTGCTGCATGTCGATAGCCGCCTGACAGGCGTCCTCGGCCGTTCCGAAAACAGCGAGCAGTTCGTCGCCGACGACCTGGGCGGTGCGGCCGCGATAACCGTCGATCGAACGTTTCATGCGTTTGATGCAGCGTTCGACCGCATGTATCGCCTCGGTATCGCCGAGACGCTCAAACAGGCCGGCGCTTCCGGAAACATCGGCAAACATCACGACCAGTTTGTGTTGCGAGGCAGTCATCGACGGCGCAGGAGTGTAAGTTATTGTTAAGTCGGATTATATGATGAGTAGCCGGGCTTCCGCATTATGCCGAAAGACTTAACGGAATTGTGCCGCTGATCGGCATTTCCGGCGCATCGAAGGCGATATCGCCCTCCTCGACCCAGGTATCGAGGGTCAAGCCCTGGAAATCGAACATGGCATTGTCCGCCAGATGCGAGGGGACGATGTTTTGCATGGCGGTGAATACGGACTCGGTGCGACCTGGGAAACGCTTGTCCCAGTCCTGCATCATTTCCTTGATCTTCTGGCGCTGGAGATTTTCCTGCGAGCCGCAGAGGTTGCACGGGATAATCGGAAATTCCATGCCGCGAGCGAACTTGGCGATGTCTTTCTCGGCGCAGTAGGCTAGCGGGCGGATGACGACATGGGCGCGGTCGTCGGTGACCAGTTTGGGGGGCATGGCTTTAAGCTTGCCGCCGAACAGCATGTTCAGGAACAGGGTATGCACCATGTCGTCCCGGTGATGGCCTAGGGCGATTTTGTTGGCGCCCAGTTCCTTGGCCGTCCGGTAGATGATGCCGCGGCGCAACCGGGAACACAGCGAGCAGGTGGTCTTGCCTTCGGGAATCTTTTCCTTGACCACGGAATAGGTATCGACCGCGACAATGCGATGCTCGATGCCGAGCGATTCAAAATAGGCCGGCAGTACGTCAGCTGGGAATCCGGGCTGCTTCTGATCGAGATTCATCGCGATCAAGCGGAATTTGACGGGCGCCCGTTGCTGGAGTGCCATCAGCATGGCCAACAGGGTGTAGGAATCCTTGCCGCCGGAGCAGCAAACGAGGACGGTGTCGCCATCCTCAATCATCTTGTAGTCGCCGATGGCCTTGCCGGTTCGGCTTTCAAGGAACTTGCGGAGTTTTTGCAGGGTATTGGAGGTGGTCATGGGACAGGCTATGCAGTGACCGAGGGGAGATAGCAGAACCCGGCCGGTCGCGGTCAATCTGGAGACCGATCAGTGTACCCTGAGACTCCGCCTGCAATAAGCTTTAGATGGCGGGAAAGCGTGCGGATTTCACGTTCCGGTGCATCGATTCCGCCGACGATTCCGGCCACCTGCCAGTTCCGGGCGCGGGTTTCGCAGGCACTTACCAGCCGGTCCGCCGGCGCTGTGGCGAAAAAATCGTACAGGCCACCGCCAGCCACGTGCATTGGCCGCTAAAATCCGCGTTTTAGCGAGGTCCCATGAACAATCTGCCGCTACCCGATCCCGATGCACTGGCTCATAGCCAGCATTTGCAACAGGCCATCGTCGAGGAAATCGTCGCCGGTGGCGGCTGGATTTCCTTCGCGCGCTTCATGGAACAAGTCCTCTACGCGCCGGCGCTTGGCTACTACGCAGCCGGAGCACGGAAGTTCGGAGCGGCCGGCGACTTCGTGACTTCGCCAGAAATGACCGGGCTGTTCGGGCAAGCCCTGGCTCGCCAGGTCAGCCAGGTGATGGCGGCTTCCGTGCCGGTCGTGCTCGAAGTCGGTGCCGGGTCCGGACGGTTGGCCGCCGACCTGCTGCTCGAATTGGAGCGGCTGCAGGCCCTGCCCGAGCGCTATTTCATCCTCGATCTGTCGGCCGATCTGCGGCAACGGCAGCGCGACACCATCGCCCGGGCCGTACCGCATCTGCTACCCCGGGTCGAGTGGCTGGATCTCCTGCCGGAGTCGTTTTCCGGTGTGGTGGTGGCCAACGAACTCCTCGACGCGATGCCGGCCCACATTGTTGCCTGGCGGGAAAACGGCATTTTCGAGCGCGGCGTCGGTCTCGACGGTGGCGGCTCTTTCACCTGGATCGAACAGCCCGCCGGCGGTGCCCTGCTGGCTGCCGCCGAAGAAATCGGCGAGCAGTGCAGCCTGCCGCCAGGTTTTGAAAGCGAGATCAGTCTGGCCAACCGGGCCTGGGCCGCGGAGTGGGGGCATCACCTGGGGCGCGGCGCGCTGCTGCTGATCGATTATGGGTTCCCCCGGCGCGAGTTCTATCACCAGCAACGCGGGCGCGGCACGCTGATGTGCCATTACCGCCACCATGCGCATCCCGACCCCTTCTATTTGCCAGGGCTGCAGGACGTGACGGTTCATGTCGATTTCACCGGCATCATTGCGGCGGCCCACGGTGCCGGTCTGGAGTTGCTGGGCTATACCAGCCAGGGGCAGTTCCTGCTCAACTGCGGCATTCTCGACAGTCTGGCGGCAATTCCGAATGCCTCGCCCGACTACATCCGGGCGGCCGGGGCCGTGAACAAGCTGCTGATGCCACACGAGATGGGCGAACTGTTCAAGGTCATCGCCATCGGCCGCGGCATCGACGACAGTCTCTGCGGCTTTGCCCAAGGCGACCAGAGCCGCCGCTTATGAGCGGTTGGCCAGTTCGCGGAACTGGTTGGGCTGACCGAGCACCAAGCGGCCGAAAGCTTCGAATAGCGGGTGGTCTACGGCTTGCGGGCGAATGGTATAGACCGCGCTGCCCAGCCGCTCCAGATTGCGCGTCTCCAGCAGCAGAACGCCTTTCGCGAAATCCGCCCGCCAGCGGGCGCTGACGCTGATCTCGCTGCTGATGTGGAATTCGGCCCGTTCGACATAGCTGCGCTCGTTCTTGAATTCCTTGCAGGTAAACGGTAGTCCATAGTCGAACAACATGGCACGGAAACGCTCGACTCGGGGGCCATCGCGTTCGACCACCGGCAAGCCGGCGCCGATCAGGCGGTAGGAAAAGATTACCAGTTCGACCAGGGCGCCGGCGCTCTGGCTCTGCGTCCGGTAATCGGCAAAGCCTTCCTGCCAGGTAATCTGATTCAGTACGTACTGTTCGAGCAGCGGGTAGTCGCGGGGGATGGCCGGCTTGACGATGTTGAGTTGCTGAACGAAGTCGTGAAGATAGAAAAACAGGTGTTTCAGGGCCTGGTCGATGGCCTCATTGGTGGTCGTTCGCTCGGCCAGCGCGTTGTGTTGTTCGCGTTGAAGCGACTCGGCCTGCTGTCTGAGCCGGCCGAGAAGGCTGCCGTTGTCGGTGTTGGGTTCGCCCTCCTCCGGTTCGACGGCCGCCGCTCGGGCCGTGGGCTGGCGCGGTAAGCTGGCCGGAACGATTTCAGGAAAAATCAGCGAAGGATCGCTCATACCGGCCGCGCCGCTGGTGCTCGCCTCGCGCCTTGCCTGACGCTCGGCGGCATCAAGGTCGAAGGTCTCGATATCGGCCAGTAGCGAAGCTTCAAGCGAGGCGATATCTTCGGCAATGCCGGTCTTGCGTTCGCGTTTGGCGCGGATCGCTTCGCTGATGGCGGATGCCGGATCGGGTTTTTCCGGAAGAGTCATTGAATAAACACGGGTGACGGTTACACTAAGGTAATGGCGTGAGTGCTTCGGAGCAAGTGCACGATGGATGTTTCTTCAATCGGTAGTTTGAGCAGCGCCCTGGCGCAGGCCAAGACTGGTGATGCCGTCAGTATTCTGGTGTTGAAAAAAGCCATGGATATTCAGGCGCAGAGCGCCTTGCAACTGCTGGAGGGGTTGCCGCTACCGGCCGGCAATCCTTCCCATCTCGGCAACACGGTCGACATCAAGGCCTGAGTTCGTCCAGCCAGTCGCGCAAGGTGGCCGCGACCAGCGGCCATTCTTTTTCGTGGGTTACGGCATGGCCCATGCCCCGGAAAATATGGGCCGGCAGACCATAAGTCTGGGCTGTGGTCTGGACCAGGAAAGCGGGCACCAGTACGTCATGTTCGGCCCCCAGGATCAACATCGGTGGACGGTGCATGGCGTGCAGGTTGGGCAGGTTGAACATCGACATGTCCCACAGCGCGCGCTGGGACTCGGCCTGCATGCGCTTTACCCAGATGCCGAGCATGGCTTCGTCGACTTCGCCAGCGAACAGCGCCTCGCGTAGCGTGCTGGTATCGGTGTGGTCGCCGGCCATGATGCGATTGATTTCCGAAAACAGATGCGGTTTCTGGAACATCAGGTGAAATTGCGACGCGATCAGGCCCTGCGGCGGCACCGAGCAGACGAGCGCGATGCCGGGCGTGTCGTGGCGTTCGAGGTATTTCTGGGCGATGAAACCGCCCATCGAGTGACCGACAAGCACGGGCGCCACGCCCAGCCAGTTGATGACCGTTTTGACGTCATCGACGTAATCGCTGACTGAGTGCCATTCGATCTGCTCCCGGCCCTGGCTGCCGCCGTGTCCGCGCAGCGAGAGCGCGTAGCAGGGATGGCCGGCCTTGGCCAGGAAAGGCATGATGGTTTCGGTCCACATCCAGCCGCCGGCAAAGGCGCCGTGGATGAATAGGACGGGGGGGCGGTTGCTTTTCTTGGTCGGCAGGCAGGAATGGACTTCGAGGCCTTCGATGGTTTGAGTTTTTATCATTGAGTTCTGTCAGGGTGATGCGTGATTAAATGCGACTTTCACCCCGTAGCGCAAGGTAATAAATGTTGAAGTGGATTCTGACGCTGGTGATCGCGATTTTCCTGCTGGGTATTGTCGCCCCGCATCTGGCGCGCTTTATCCGTTTCGGGAAACTGCCCGGTGACATGGCATTCCGCTTTCGCGGCCGGACCTACAGCTTTCCGTTCGCCTCGGTGATCATCTTCTCGCTGCTACTCTGGCTGGTTTCCCGCCTCATTTAACGCGAGCTTGACGGCGTTGACCCGGGCCGCGTGAATGTGCTCCGGAATGCTCGCCTTGTTGGCACAGGCGGCAGCGATTTCGCCCGCGGCCACGGCATTGACCGCCGCCAGCGCCGTCTCCAGGTGCTGCGGGCTTTCGTAGGGACGGTTTTCCCAACCCAGGCGCCCGGTGTAATCGCAGCGGCAGGTGGCGAGCAGCAGCCGGAAGCGATCCGGTCGGCGTAGTGCGTCGGTCTTTTCGAGCAGGCCGACCACGGTGCTTGCCTTCAGATCGGTGGCGCGATGGATGTTGCCGTGGTACTGCGCCATCAGCAGCGCCAGGTCGCGGCAGTCGTTGGGCACCCGGAGGCGGGCCGCGACGACCTCGACCAGTTCGACGCTGCGTCCTTCGTGGCCGATGTGGCGGGGCAGGATGTCGGCCGGCGTCAGGGCCTTGCCGAGGTCGTGGGTCAGCGCCGCAAAGCGCCCCGCTAGCGGCAGCGCGTGGCGGGCCGACTGGTCGATGACCATCATCGTGTGAATGCCGGTGTCGACTTCCGGGTGGTAGTCGGCCCGTTGCGGCACCCCGAACAGTGCGTCGACCTCAGGCAGCAGCTGAGCCAGCGCCCCGCAGGCGCGCAGCACCTCGAACATGCGCGATGGCTGGTCTTCCATCAAGCCCTTAGCGAGTTCCTGCCAGACCCGTTCCGCCACCAGGTGGTTCACCTCGCCGGAGGCAACCATGCCGCGCATCAGGTCCAGGGTTTCCGGCGCCACCGTGAAATCGGTAAAGCGAGCCGCGAAGCGGGCCAGGCGCAGGATGCGCACCGGGTCTTCGGCGAAGGACGGGCCAACATGGCGCAGGGTCTTGCTGAGCAGATCGTCCTGGCCGCGGTAAGGGTCGATCAGGCGGCCATCTTCGGCGCGCGCCATGGCGTTGATGGTCAGGTCGCGGCGGGCGAGGTCGTCTTCCAGCGTGACATCGGGCGCGGCATGGAAGGTGAAGCCGTGATAGCCATGGCCGCTCTTGCGCTCGGTGCGGGCCAGAGCGTATTCCTCATGGCTCTGCGGGTGCAGAAAAACCGGGAAGTCCTTGCCGACCGGACGAAAGCCCCTGGCCAGCATGGCTTCGGGGGTGGCGCCGACCACGACATAGTCGCGGTCGGCATGGGGCCGGCCGAGCAGTTGATCGCGGACGGCACCGCCGACGACGTAAATGTTCATCGTCGGTGTCGACGCTTACCTTCCAGCGCGGTAGCGGAAGCCGTCGAGCTTGCCCTTCGGCGTGTTGAGCGCGACATAGCTCGGCGCGATGGCTTCGAGTGCCGTCGGCCGCCAGTTGGCGGGCGGATTGCAGCCGCCTTCGCAGACGCTATCGACCTGCATCGAACGCAGGTTGTCCGGCGACATCATCGGTTGCGGGGCCAGCCACATCAGGCCGGCTTGCAGGTAAGCCCAGCCTTCGGACAGGGCAATAATGCGGGAACCGCTACCGGTCAGTTGGGCGGTGTAGTCGACCAGTTCGCGCAGCGTATAGACCTTGGGGCCGGCGAGATCGTAGGCTTGGCCAAAGGTAGTGACATCGCCCAGGCTGTCGACGAAAACGTCGGCGACATCGGCCGCCCACACCGGCTGGAAGCGGGCATGACCGAAACCGAGCGGGAAGAAGGGCAGCTTCTTCAGGACTTTGGCGAACATCGACAGGAAGGAATCTCCGAGGCCGAAAATGACCGAGGGGCGGAAAACGGTGACATCGAGTTCACCCTTGGCAGCGAGGACGATGGCCTCGCCTTCACCCTTGGAAGCCAGGTATTCGGACGGCGCCTTGGGGTCGGCCTTGAGGGCGCTCATATGCACCAGGCGGCGGACGCCGGCGGCCTTGCAGGCGGCAACGATTTTCTTCGGCAGCTCGACGTGAGCTTCGGCGAAGTCCTGGCTGTACGGGAACTTGACATCGCGGCTGTGCAGGATGCCGACCAGGTTGATCACGGCGTCGTGACCACGCATCAATTCGGTCAGCGTTTGCTCGTCGTGAATGTTGGCTTCCGGCATCTCGACGCCGGGTTGCATGATCAGCGCCTTGGTTCGTTCGCGGCGACGGGTCGGAACGGTGACTTCGATGCCGCGTTGCGACAGACGGTTGACGATATAGGTACCGACAAAACCGCTACCCCCCAGCAGCAAGACCTTTTTGATGTCCATCTGGAACCCCGGAAACTTGATTCGTAAAACCGTGATTTTAAGGTAATTTGGCGGGATTCGGGCGGGCTTGTCGCGCTCAGTTCCCGGCAGTCCGCCGCAGCACCCGCTCGGCCGCGGTATCGAACAGCGAGCGCGAGCTGAGGATTTCTGCCTTGCCCTCGCGGAGTTGGCGGTCGAGAACAGCCGGATGGATGGCCATGGCCAGCCCTGAGTCGGGGTTACTGAGCAGGGTGCGCTGGCTGGTCGGGCTGACATGGCATACCAAGGCAACGCACGCTTTGCCGTGATCGAGCTCGAATCTCAGCCAGTCGCCACGCGAACAAGGCAATTTGCGAGCGGGCGCCGGCGGGTTGCCGGCGAACTCGAGTGTTCGCAGCACCAACTTACCCGACAAAATCTCCCCGATAACCAGGTTGCCGGCCTTTGGCGACCAAGTGCCGGGTTCAAGCAGGGGCGATTCCGGATTCTCGGTCTGGGGCGGTGTCGAGCGCAGGGCTTCCGTTTGCAGGGTGAAACAGATATCAAAAAATGCTGCCTGGGCTGATTCGGCCATTCCCAGGCGATCCATTCCGGCCTTGAGCAGGGAGAGGATTTCCGGTAGTCGCTTGTTCAGTTCGTTACGCTTCTCGGCGCTCGGCTTGGGTTCGAAAGTCCACAACAGATTGGCCATGACATTGCTGTTGGTTGCCCATTGGTTGCTGTCGGGACCATGTTCCATCCAGACCACCTGCAGCACCTTGCTCCACGAGTTGTTGAAGAATTCGCGAATCGGAACCGGGGTTCCGGGCGGTATGGCCTTGGCGATGACCCGCCGGGCTTCGGCGAGCGCCTGATCGCGGCGGTCCAGTTGATGCAGCAAGGGGATATAGGGTTCGGCCGCGTCGGTGATGCCGGCATGGCGCTCGGCGATCAAGGCATCGATCTGGGTGCAGGCTTCCGTGAAGACGGCGACATCGCCTTTGAATCTGCCCTGCAGTTCAGCGGCAAGCGTCAAAAGCCGGGTGCAAAGCGGATGTTTGAGCGTGGTATCGGGATGCAGGCCGAGCATGGCGACACCGATCCTGTCGAGCAACTGGCGGGCCGGATGGGAGGCGTCGCTAAAGAACCCGGCATCGCGGATGACGGTCTTGAGGATCGTGATTTGCAGGCGGGAAATCACGGCTTTCAGTGCATCCGGAAGTTCAGGGTCGTCGAAGATGGCGGCAAACAGGCTGGCCAGCGTATCGACAGCGAGACCTTCCGGGGCGTTGGCTGGAATACCCAGCTCCAGAGAGCTCAGGGATTTTGGCTGGCTCGGGAGGCTTGGCTGGCTCGGCGCCGGCTCGGAAAAAAGCCCTGGAATCAGCGTTTCAAGGCTATGCGAGGCGACCGGATCAAAGCTCGATGCAAGATTGCCCGGACGGTCGAGTTCGTTCAAACGGAAAAGCAGGCGTTCCAGCGCGGCCTGGCTGAGCAACGTACCGCTGGCAGTGCGGTCGACGACGGCCGGGCTTGGAATCGGCAGCCGCTCGCGCAGCGTTTTTTGTAGAGTCAGCAGCAGATTGTCGGGAACGGTCGGCGATTCCGCAGCCGGTTTTCGTGCGGTCTCGGGTGTGGAAACGATGGCCGCCTGCGCTGCTTCGATACCGGCCTGTTCGAGAAAGTCGTTGAGAGTGTTGTAGAGCGCCGGCAGGTTTTGCAGCAGACTGCTTTCCAGGCGGCCGAGGAGGTCCAGTTTCTTGTCGTGCGAGACGGCTCCAGCCGAGGCAAACATCTCGTCGAGGCCCCGGCAGATGCCCTTCGGGTCAATCGGGTTGTTGCTCCGCGAGAGGTCCGGGCGCCTGAGCAGTGTGGTCAGGCGCAGGTTGAGCTTCCACAGGCTACCGGCGGTCGCCTCGAAAAATCGGGTGCTCAGTTGATCGAGCCGGATGTTGAGTTCCAGATCTTCTTCGCCGACCAGCGTGATCCGCGACGAGGTCAGGCCACTGGCCTCTTCCTTGAAACTGCCGCGTCGCTGGCTGGCCGCCATTTCGTCGAAGTAGGTGCCGGCACCGTGCTGGACGGCCTGGATAGCAGCGCTGGCGAGGACGCCGCTGTCCTGGAGCAGCGTGCCCAGTTGCTTCAGGAACAGGGCGCGACAATCGCGCAGGATTTCGAAGGAATCGGTTTGCGCAGGCATGGGTCGATTACCTCAGGGCAGGTCGGCGTCTTTCATGGCATCGCTGGTCCGGGCGCCGACCGTACCGAGGCGGGCTTTCAGCGAGGTAGGCTTGCCGTTGAACAAGGCGGAATAGTAAACCGCGTTGCTCATCACCTTCTTGACATAGTCGCGGGTTTCGCTGAAAGGAATGGTTTCGGCATAGATCGCGCCTTCCAGGGGCCTGTCGGCCCGCCATTTCTTGGCCCGGCCGGGACCGGCGTTGTAAGCCGCCGAAGCGAGTACCGGGTGGTTGTCGAGGTTTTCCATGACCAGCCGCATGTAGCTGGTGCCGAGCAGGACGTTGGTCTCGGTGTCGTTGACCCGGCCGTGGTTGAAGTCGCGCAGGCCGATCTTCTTGGCCACCCACTTGGCGGTGGCGGGCATCAACTGCATCAAGCCGGAGGCGCCGACCGTCGATTTGGCATTGGTGATGAAGCGGCTTTCCTGGCGCATCAGGCCATAGACCCAGGCATCGTCTAGCGACTGGTTGAGGGCCGCCGAACGTACCTGGTCACCGTAGGGCGCAAGGAAACGCAGCGTGTAATCGTGTTCGTTCTTGGTCCGGTCGGCGGTGTTGATGGCGCGGTCCCAGATCTCGTTGCGCCGGGCGAGGTCGGCGGTCGCCAGCAGATTGCGGTCATCCATGCCGCGCACCGACCAGTTCCATTCCCTGACCCCTTCCGTCCGCATGTCGAGCCGGAAGAGCGTCAGGGCTCGGCGGATGCCTGGATTGTCGCGGGCCGCCTTCTGTTCCTCGGCGCTGGGGGCCACGGCCCGTGGCGGGGGCATTACGGTGTGGTCGAGTTCCTCGTCGGCCAGATTACCGTAAAAATTGGCCTGACCGGCGATCTTGGCGAACAGGGCATCGGCCTCGGTGGTGCGGCCGCCGGCTTTCAGGGCGCGTCCGAGCCAGTAGATCCATTCCGGTAGCGCGGCCAGTGGCGGCGGCATGGCCTGGATGGTGTCGCGCACCACACCCCAATCCTGGGCGCGCAGCGCGGCGCGCACTTTCCACTGGTAGGCATCGTCGGAGAGCGCACTCTTGTCGGCCCGGGCAAACCAGTCCACGGCTTCCGGCATGTGCTTCTTTGCCGCTTGCAGGCCGATCTGGCCCCAGGCCCAGCGCCCCTCGGATTCTTGCAGCCGGCTCTGGAGTTTTTCCAGTTGCTCGGCAGCGATACGCGGATCGTTGATGGCGATGCGCTGGATGGCGATCGCCGCCAGTTCGCGGCCGGGCCGACTGCCATACCAGTTGGCAGGCTGGCGGGCGAGATAGCCCATGCCGCTGTTGATGGCGCTGTCGAAGGTGCGCAAGTCGGGCATCTGACTATCCGGCAGATAGGCCAGTGTGAGCTTGGCCTGGGCAGGACGGTTGGCCTCGACCTGGCGGCGGGTGCGCAGCCACACATCGTCGGCCGACAGGCGCTGGGCGGCGACTGCAGCGTCGAACACCGCGCGGCAGGCCTCAGGCGGCTCGAGCTGGGTCAGCCAGAGTTTCTCGGCTTCGTCGAGCACGCGGCGATCGTCGCGGGCGAGACGGGCTAGCTGGCTGTAACAGGTGACATCCGGTTCGGGGGCGATCAGCTTCGGGTATTCGCGGTCGATTTCGTTCCAGGTAGCACGCTTGCCCAACCAACGGATCCAGTCGGCACGCAGCTTTTCGGCGACATAGCTTTTTTCGTTGCGTTCCAGGAAGTCGCGGATGGCGGTTGAATCGCCCTGATCGAAGGCCATGCGCAGGCGGTAGTTTTCAACGTAGGGAGCGAGTTCGTGGTTGCCGAGCTGGGCGCTGGCGCGTTCCAGCTTGTTGCGGTCGCCGACCCGGAATGCGTCACGGGCGGCCAGGAAGGCGGCGTCGCGACTGTCCTGCGCGTAGAGGGGAAAAGCTAGGGTGAGACCGAGAACGACCAGGCGAAACTTCATGCTAGATTAGGCTTATGAATCAATCGAACGAGGATAACACGGCCTGGCGGCGCGCGTTGCGGCGTGAAATGGTGGCCCGGCGGGCGACCTTGGACGAGTCGGCGCATGCCGAGTTGTCGGCCCGCATCGTGATGCACCTGCAGGCTGTGCTGGCGGTGCCCAAAGTCGTTGCCTTTTGCTGGCCGATCAAGCACGAGCCGGATGTCCGGGCCATCGTCGCCGGTTGGCGGGAAAGCGGCGCCCAGGCCGCGCTACCGGTCGTAGTCGCCGCGGACGCACCGCTCGCCTTTCGCACCTGGCACGCCGAAACGCCGCTCGAACTCGACCGCTACGGCATTCCGACGCCGACCACCGGCGACTTCGTGCACCCCGACCTGATCCTGTTGCCGCTCAATGGCTTCGATGCGGCTGGCTATCGTCTGGGCTACGGCGGTGGCTACTTCGACCGCACGCTAGCAGTGCTCTCCCCTCGCCCGCTGGCGGTTGGTGTCGGTTTCGAGATCAATCGGCTGGCCAGCATTCGCCCGGAAAGCCACGATCAGCGACTGGACTGGATCGTCACCGAGGCTGGCGCGCTCAGGCCTGTGAACGCCTGAGGCCGGAGAAGCCGAAAGCGAGGAGGACGGAGGTCAGTCCGGCCAGCACTGCCTGGCGCATGTCGTAGAGGCCGGTGCGCAGCGCCAGTTCGATTGTGTAGCCATGATGCAGGGCGAGCAGCAGCGAGCCGATGGCAATCGCCAGCCAGGCGCGGCGCAGGCCGGCTGCCTGATTCCGGCGCAGGAAGAGTTCGATGCTCAGTCCGGCGACCAGGGACTGGGCGATCAGCGCCACGGCCAAGGACCACAGGGTCAGGGTGTAGGGATTCATGCGGCGGCGCAAGCTTTGCTGAAGCGGTCCAGGGCTTCGTCGAGCGTCGCCCGGGCGCAACCGAAGTTGAGGCGCAGCCAGCCCGGGCGCCGAAATCGCCGCCGTCGGAGAGGCCGAGGCCATGTGCTTCGAAGTGAGCTGCCGGGTGGGCCAGGCCGAGTTCGCGCACGTCGATCCAGGCGAGATAGGTCGCCTCGACAGGGCTGGCCTTGACTCCCGGCTGGCCGGCCAGTGTCGCCGCAACCCGGTCGCGGTTGCTGGCCAGGTAGGCGATCAGTTCGCGATGCCAGTCGGCGCAGTCGCGGTAGGCTGCTTCGCAGGCGGCGAGGCCGAGCACATTGACGTGCGGCACGATGCCCTCCATGGCATGCAGGAAGCGGCGGCGCAGCCCGGCATCGGGGATCACCGCAAAGGCGCAGCCGAGGCCGGGGATGTTGTAAGTTTTCGACGGTGCCATCAGCGTGATGCTGCGTTTGGCCGTCGCCGGCGATAGGCTGGCGAAGGGGATGTGCTGCTTGTCGGCGTCGAGGATCAGGCCGCAATGGATTTCGTCGGAGCAGACGACCAGATCGTTGGTCTCGGCGAAAGCGGCGAGATCGAGCAGTTCCTCGCGACTCCAGCAACGGCCGACGGGGTTGTGCGGGTGGCAGAGCAGGAAGAGCCGGGTGGCGTCGCGACAGGCATCGTGCAGCGCCGGCATGTCCCACTGCCAGTGGGCATCACGGCAGGCCAGTTCGACGCGATTCAGCGGCCGCCCCGAAAAGCGCGGCGCGGAAAGGAAAGGTGGATAGATCGGCGTCGCCGTCAGCACCTCGCCATCGACCGCCCGGCAGGCGACGTTCAGGCCAGTGACCAGGCCCGGTAGCCAGACGATCCAGTCGGCTTCGACCGCCCAGTCGTATTCACTTGCAAGGTGAGTGAGTACTGACTCGGTTAGCGCCGGCCAGGGGCCGCCGTAGCCGAACACGCCGTGTCCGATGCGTTGCTGCAACGCGGCGAGCACGGCCGGCGGCGCGGCGAAATCCATGTCCGCGACCCACAGCGGCAGGATGTCGCGACCGGCGTACTTGCCCCACTTGATGGAGTCGGAGTGCTGCCGGTCGGGCGGCGTGTCGAAGCGGCTCAAACCTCGGGGCTCAAACTTCGAGGTGCTGATAGAGGGCGGTGGACAGGTAGCGTTCGCCGAAGGACGGAATGATGACGACGATCAGCTTGCCGGCGTTTTCCGGGCGCTTGGCCAGTTCGAGGGCGGCCCAGGTCGCGGCGCCGGACGAAATGCCGACCAGCAGACCTTCTTCGGTGGCCATGCGGCGGGCGACGGCGAAGGCATCGTCGTTCTTGACGCGGATCACCTCGTCGTAGACCGCAGTGTTCAGCACGCCGGGTACGAAGCCGGCGCCGATGCCCTGGATCGGGTGCGGCCCCTTGGCGCCGCCGGACAGTACCGGCGAAGCATCGGGTTCGACGGCGACGATCTTGACGCCCGGCTTGCGGGCTTTCAGCACTTCGCCGACGCCGGTCACCGTGCCGCCGGTGCCGATCCCGGAGACGAAGATATCGACCTGACCGTCGGTGTCGCGCCAGATTTCCTCGGCCGTGGTACTGCGATGTACTTCCGGATTGGCCGGGTTTTCGAATTGCTGCGGGATGAAATAGCGGGCGTCGGCGGCGGCCAGTTCCTCGGCCTTCTTGATCGCGCCGCCCATGCCGTCCGGCCCCGGGGTCAGGATCAGTTCGGCGCCATAGGCTTTCAACAGCAGCTTGCGTTCGCGGCTCATCGTTTCCGGCATCACGAAGGCGCACTTGATGCCGCGCGCGGCACAGACCATGGCCAGGCCAATCCCCGTATTGCCGGACGTCGGCTCTAGAATCACCGTTTCCGGGCCGATCTTGCCGGCGGCGATGGCGGCGTCGAGCATGGCGACGGCGATGCGGTCCTTGACGCTGTGCCCGGGGTTGAAGAACTCCAGCTTGGCGACGACGGTGGCGCCGGCGCCTTCGGTGACGCGGTTGAGCTTGACCAGCGGCGTGTTGCCGACCAGTTCGGTGACGTTGTTGGCGATTTTCATGAGCGGATCTCCGGAAGCGGGTAACAGCAGTCTAGGCGGCGCGGCCGGCCGGCCAAAGACGGAAAAGGCAAATCCTTATCAGCTTTGGTGATTAACCGAGGAACAGTTTGTAGGCCGGGTTCTGACTTTCGTCCCAGTGCGCGTAGCCGAGGTTCTTCAGGAAATCCTGGAACTGTCCCATCTCGGCCGGCGGCACCTGCATGCCGACCAGCACCCGGCCGTAGTCGGCGCCGTGGTTGCGGTAGTGGAACAGACTGATGTTCCAGCCGGCGCTCATCTGGGTCAGGAAGTTCATCAAGGCGCCCGGCCGCTCGGGGAATTCGAAGCGGTAGAGCAGTTCACTCATGCCGTTCTGGCAGACCTGTGGCGCATGGCCGCCGACCATGTGGCGGATGTGGTTCTTGGCCATCTCGTCGTCGGTCAGGTCGAGCGTCGGGTAGCCGTGCTTCTGCAGGCTGTCGACCAGCTTCAGCGACTCCTCGCGCTTGGCCACCTGGACGCCGACGAAGACGTGCGCTTCGGCCTCGGTGTTGTAGCGGTAATTGAATTCGGTGATGTTGCGCTTGCCGATCAGCGCCAGGAACTTCTTGTAGGCCCCTGGTTTCTCCGGCAGCGTGACGGCAAACACCGCCTCGCGCTGCTCGCCGAACTCGGCGCGCTCGGCGACGAAGCGCAGGCGGTCGAAATTCATGTTGGCGCCGGAGGTCACGGCGATCAGGTTCTTGTCCTTGAGCTTGTGTTGGCGGGCATATTCCTTGGCGCCGGCGACGGCCAGGGCGCCGGCCGGCTCGAGGATGGAGCGGGTGTCCTCGAAGACGTCCTTGATCGCGGCGCAGATGGCGTCGGTATCGACCAGGATGACCTCGTCGAGGTATTCCTTGCACAGGCGGAAGGTTTCCTCGCCGACCAGCTTGACGGCGGTCCCGTCGGCGAACAGCCCGACCTGGTCGAGGCGGACGCGTTTGCCGGCGGCGATCGACTGCTTCATCGCATCGGCGTCGAAGGTCTCGACCCCGATGACCTTGATTTCCGGGCGCAGGCGCTTGATGTAGGCGGCCACCCCGGCGGCCAGCCCGCCGCCGCCGATGGCGCAGAAGATGGCGTGGATCTGGCCGTTGTGACGCGAGTGCTGACGCAGGATTTCCATCGCCACGGTGCCCTGGCCGGCGATTACTTCCGGATCGTCGAAGGGGTGGACGAAGGTCAGTTTCTCGGCTTTTTCCAGTTCCAGGGCGTGGGCGCAGGCTTCGTCGAAGGAGTCACCGAACAGCACGACTTCGCCGCCGCGCCGCCGCACCGCGTCGATCTTGATGCCCGGCGTCGAGGTCGGCATGACGATGACCGCCCGGCAGCCAACCTGGGCCGCCGACAGTGCGACGCCCTGGGCATGGTTGCCGGCCGAGGCGCAGATGACGCCGCGCTTGAGCTTTTCGGCCGACAGGCTGGCGATCTTGTTGTAGGCGCCGCGCAGCTTGAAGGAGAACACCGGCTGCAAATCCTCGCGCTTCAAAATGATCTTGTTGCCGACTCGGGCGGACAGGTTGCCGGCCACTTCGAGCGGCGTTTCGACGGCAACGTCGTAGACCTGGGCGTTGAGAACTTTTTCGAGATAATCCGGATGCATGGCGGGGGCGCTGGGGGCAAAGGGGTGATTCTACGGCCGACGCCGCCAAACGTCACGGCGCATAGGCAAAAGCGCCATTGGCAACGAAACTCGGCGAGCCTTTTCCGGTCTACCTGCCCCGCGTGTTGCGCCGCAATACGCTAAAATTCATCTTTTGACGGACCCCGGCTGCTTCCATGACTGCCCGCCTGCGCGAAATCCCCTACAACTACACTTCGTTTTCCGATCGCGAGATCGTCATCCGGCTGCTCGGCGCCGACAACTGGGCGATTCTCGACGAACTGCGCAGCGAGCGCGTCACCGGCCGCTCGGCCCGCATGCTCTATGAGGTGCTGGGCGATATTTGGGTCGTCCAGCGCAACCCCTATCTTGAAGACGATCTGCTCGACAATCGCGAGCGCCGCGAGGCCCTGGTCAATGCTCTGCGCCATCGCCTGGTCGAAGTGGAAAAGCGCCGCCAGTCGACGGAGAGCGAGGATCCGGAGCGTTCGGCCAAGGTCAAGCGGCTGGTCGAAGCGGCCCAACTGGCCGTCAATCGTTTTTCCGAGCATTTCGGCAAAACCATCGATCTGCGGCGCAAGGTCCTGAAGTATCTCGGCAAGCACACGCGCAAGGACAATATCGCCTTCGATGGCCTGGCTCGTGTCTCGCACGTCACCGACGCCACCGACTGGCGCGTCGAATACCCCTTCGTCGTCCTCCATCCCGATACCGAAGAGGAAATTGGCCACCTCGTGCGCGGTTGCATCGAAGCCGGCCTGACCATCATCCCGCGCGGGGGCGGCACCGGCTACACCGGCGGCGCCGTGCCGCTGACCCGCTACTCGGCAGTGATCAATACCGAAAAGCTGATCGACATCGGTCCGGTCGAGGATCTGGTGCTGACCGGCCACGAAACGCCGTATGCAACGATCCGCACCGGCGCCGGCGTGGTCACCGATCGCGTTTCCGAAGCCGCCTCACTGGCTGGCCGCGTCTTCGCGGTCGACCCGACCTCGGCCAGCGCTTCCTGCATCGGCGGCAACATCGCCATGAATGCTGGTGGCAAGAAGGCCGTATTGTGGGGCACTGCGCTCGACAACCTGGCCTGGTGGAAGATGGTCGATCCGGATGGCAACTGGCTGGAAGTCGAACGGGTCAATCACAACTACGGCAAGATCCACGAGCAGGAAAACGTCGAATTCCGCCTCAAGCGCTTCGATCCGAGCGGCAAGAAACTGCTCGGCGAGGAAGTCCTGACCATGCCCGGTGCGGCCTGCCGCAAGACCGGGCTGGGCAAGGACGTCACCGACAAGTTCCTGGGTGGCGTGCCGGGCGTCCAGAAGGAAGGCACTGACGGCATCATCGTCGCAGCGCGCTGGGTGCTGCATAAGATGCCGCCGGTGACGCGCACCGTCTGTCTCGAATTTTTCGGCCAGGTCCGCGAGGCGGTGCCGGCCATCGTCGAGATCACCGACTACTTCAAGCCGGGCGGTGCCGGCAATGCGGCCGGCGTCCTACTGGCCGGTCTGGAACACCTCGACGAGCGCTACGTCAAGGCCGTCGGCTATGCGACCAAGGCCAAGCGCCATGGCCGGCCGAAGATGGTGCTGATCGGCGATCTCGTCGGCCACGACGAAAAGGCCGTGATGGCCGCCGCCTCCGACGTAGTCCGCATGTGCAATCTGCGCGGCGCCGAGGGCTTCATTGCCGTCGACGGCGAAACCCGCAAAAAATTCTGGCTCGACCGTTCGCGCACCGCCGCCATTTCTCGCCACACCAACGCCTTCAAGGTCAATGAAGACGTGGTCATCCCGCTGCCGCGCATGGGCGACTACTGTGACGGCATCGAGCGCATCAATATCGAATTGTCGACGCAGAACAAGCTCGCCCTGTGCGATGCGCTGAGCGAATTCCTCAAGGGCGAACTGCCGCTGCACCGAGGCGACACGACGCTCGAGACCGACGTGCTGATCGGCGACCGCCGGCAGGCCGCGCTCGATTACGTCGAAGCCGTTCGCCTGCGCTGGGAATGGTTGCTTGACAACCTCGACCTGCCGCTGGCCGAGGCCGAATCGCGTTTCCTGTCCTACGGCGTGCAGGCCGGCGAACTGACCAACCGGGCTGAAAACCCGAGGCTGTTCCACCGCCTGCAGGACTATTCGGTCCGCGTTTCGTGGAAGCAGGAACTGAAGGCACGGCTCTCCAAGATTTTCGACGGCGGCGTCTATCGGCCGATCATCGAACGCATCGAGGCCATTCACAAGGAAGTGCTGCGCGGCCGCGTCTTCGTCGCCCTGCATATGCATGCCGGCGACGGCAATGTGCATACCAACATCCCGGTCAATTCGGATAATTACGAGATGCTGCAGACGGCCAACAAGGCGGTCGCCCGCATCATGCACCTGGCCCGCGGGCTGGACGGAGTGATTTCCGGCGAGCACGGGATCGGTATCACCAAGCTGGAGTTCTTGACCGAAGAGGAAATTGCTCCCTTCCGCGCCTACAAGCTGAAGGTCGATCCCAACAACCATTTCAACAAGGGCAAGCTGATGCCCGGCGGCGATATGGGCAATGCCTACACGCCTTCCTTCAGCCTGCTGGGTACCGAGTCGCTGATCATGGAGCAATCGGAAATCGGCAAGATTTCCGACATGGTCAAGGACTGCCTGCGCTGCGGTAAATGCAAGCCGGTTTGCTCGACCCATGTGCCGCGCGCCAACCTGCTCTACAGCCCGCGTAACAAGATCCTCGCCACTTCGCTGCTGGTCGAGGCCTTCCTTTATGAAGAGCAGACCCGGCGCGGCATTTCGCTGAAGCATTTCGACGAATTCAACGATGTCGCCGACCATTGCACGGTCTGCCACCGCTGCCTGAAGCCCTGCCCGGTCGATATCGATTTCGGCGACGTTTCAGTCGCCATGCGCAACTTCCTGCGCAAACAAGGCAAGAAGCGAACGAGCCCGGGCACTCTGGCGGCAATGACCTATCTGAACCTCAAGGATCCGGCGACCATCAAGCTGATGCGCGGCGTGATGATGGACTTTGGCTTCAAGGCCCAGCGCCTCGCCCACAAGGCGGCCAAGGCGATCGGCCTGGTCCAGGAAACCCGCGCCCACCCGCCGGCCACATTGGGCGCGCCGAGCGTCAAGACGCAGGTCATCCACTTCCTGAATCGGCCGATGCCGGGCAACCTGCCGAAGCGCACCTCGCGCGGCCTGCTCGACATCGAGGACGACAAGGTCATCCCGGTGATCCGCAATCCGCAGAAGACCAGCGAAGAGTCGGATGCCGTCTTCTATTTCCCGGGTTGCGGTTCCGAGCGCCTGTTCTCGCAGGTCGGGTTGGCGACGCAGGCCATGCTCTACGAGATCGGCACCACCACCGTGCTGCCGCCGGGCTACCTGTGCTGCGGCTATCCGCAAAACGCCTCGGGCGATGCCGACAAGGGCCAGAAGATCACCACCGACAACCGCGTGCTCTTCCACCGTGTCGCCAATACGCTGAACTATCTCGACATCAAGACGGTGATCGTCTCCTGCGGCACCTGCATGGATCAGCTGCAGAAATACCAGTTCGAGAAAATCTTCCCGGGCTGTCGCCTGCTCGACATCCACGAGTACCTGATGGAAAAGGGCGTCAAGCTGGAAGGTGTTCAGGGCACCCGCTACATGTACCACGACCCCTGCCACACTCCGATGAAGGCCTATGCCCCGCTCGCCGTGACCAAGGCGCTGATGGGCCAGGAGGTGCCGCTCACCGACCGCTGCTGCGGCGATGCCGGTTCCTTCGCTTACTCGCGCCCGGATATCGCGACCCAGGTCAAGTTCCGCAAGCAGCAGGATATCGAGGAACGGGCTGAGAAACTGCGCGCTGACGGCTTCACCGGCGAGGTCAAGATCCTTACCTCATGCCCGGCTTGTTTGCAGGGACTATCCCGATACGATGACGATGCCGATACCACGGCGGACTACATCGTGGTCGAGATGGCCAAGCATCTGCTCGGCAACAACTGGATGGCTGATTATGTCGGCAAGGCCAACAGCGGCGGTATCGAGCGCGTTTTGCTCTGATTCCGGGCGTTTTTAAGACGCCGACCACGAAAAGCCGCTTTGTTTTGCTCCGGTGGCTTGCAGGAATTGCCCTCCGGTGTAATTCTTGTAAGCCTGTCCGGGGAGATGAACTTGAATAGCGCCAACCATTCGTGTGAGTTGTGCAATACCGCCGGCGGCGAGGTTCTGTGGGACTCTCCGTCGTGCCGGGTGGTGCGCGTCGATGATTTGCATTACCCCGGTTTCTGCCGCGTGATCTGGAATGCCCACGCCCGGGAAATGACCGATCTCGACCCGGGGCAGCAGCAGTACCTGATGTCGGTCGTCTTCGCGGTCGAAGCGACGGTTCGCCGGCTCTTCGTGCCGGACAAGGTCAACCTGGCCAGTTTGGGCAACGTCGTTCCGCACGTCCATTGGCATATCATTCCCCGCTGGCTGGATGACCGGCATTTTCCCGAGCCGATCTGGGGCACCGTTCGCCGCGACGGCCTGGTCGAACGCCCGGTCGTGAGCAGCGAAGAGATGGCGCGCGCCTTGTCCGTTGCGCTGGCAACCGTTGAAACGCCGGAGTGATCATGAACGCCACCCCTAATCCATCGCCGCTCGTGATTTCCGACCTCCTGTCCGGCTCGGATTATCTTGCGAAGCTTTCCCTGGCCAACCCGACGATTGCCGAGCAGCAGCTGATGCATCTGCTCGATGCCTTGCTCAAGAATCCGCCCGATCCTGGGGTTCTGCTGGGTTTGCTCGAGCAGGCGCGGGTGCCGATTTGTTTTGTCGAAGAGGAAATCGCCCGGCGTTATCACAACAAGCCGCTGGTCCTGGCTGACGAGGAGGAGGCCTGCTTTCAGCAGGTAGTGATGGCCTGGCGCAAGATGAGCAAGGCGTATGCCCTGTGCGCGAGTCTTGAACAGCCGGATGTGGACAATCCGAAATATTCTTCCTTGATGGCGACCATCCTGCATCGCTGCCTGTATTACACAGGGATGGTCATTCTCGAGCACTATCATGCCCGCCGCGAGTTGCCGCCGGGGATCTGGCTCGAACTGCATGGCTACTTCGAGACCGCCGAGGAATGGGGAATCGCCTATACACCGGTCGAGGACGCCCTGGAGAACAACCTGCAGGCGACACACTGCGCGGCCGCCTATGTCACTTTGCTGCTGATCGATATCGCCAGCCCCTATAGCAACAGTGTGCGCAATCTGGGTCTGATCCGACGCTGGGCCGCGATGTGGGCGCCGCTGGTTCCGATTCGCAAGCTTGACGACGATTTCGAGATTCCGCCCTATACCGTCGAGTTGATGAAGGATGCTCCGCTACATCCGGCTTCTCAGGTCGAAAGCCCGGGCGGCGACGCCCGGCGGCTCGATACGACGCAACTTGGACTGCAGATCAATCACATGTTGGGTCAGTTGCGCCAGCGCATCACGCCGTCTCAGCTGGGGCTGGGGGAAGAAACCAGCAGTCACGTGATCCAGTTGCTCGAACACCTGCTCCGGCCCTGGACGCAGTCAGTCGCACCCCGCAAATTCCGGCGTTTCACGACAGAAGGGATCGCTCGCGTCGCCATCGGCTTCGAGGCCATGCATTTCTTCATCACGGGTGACTCCTTCGAGCAGCCGGATTCGGCCCAGGCGTATTCGCGGGGGAGTTCGACCAGATATTTACCTTCCGCGAGAGTGCCGATCCCATCCAGACGCTGAACATCCGGCCGCATATCAGCTTTCCGGTTGATGAGTGGTCAGTGATCAATCATTCGGCCAATGGATTTCGGCTAGCGCGCGGCTGTGCTGGACAAAAAATCATGCACGGTCAGCTGATCGCGCTCTGCCCGCATGACGGAGAACATTTCTTACTTGCCCAGGCCGGCTGGCTGATGCAGGAAGAATCCGGCGGCCTGATCGTCGGTGTCGCCACCCTGCCCGGCATGCCGACCGGGATCGGTGTCAGACTTGCCGCCCATAATGCCGGAGTTAGCGACCGCTATGCCCGCGCCTTCCTGTTGCCGCCGGTACCGGCCATCAAGGAGGAAGGATCGCTGGTCTTGCCCTCCGGTCTTTATCAGGCCAGCCGGGTGCTCGAGGTCTTTTCCAATGATGAGACCTGGCAGTTGCGCATGGCGCATGTCGTGCAGCGGGGAACGGATTTCGACCGCATCAGCTACCAGGCGCTTTGACGCATCTTGGGGCGAGAGCCCGGCGAGTGCGCTAAACTAGCGTACTTACCGTGGAGGACATTATGGCTGGCATAGAACGGGATACGCCGATACCGAGCGAAATCAAGCTGCATCAGAAATCCCGCCGGCTCGAGCTGAGCTACGACAACGGCGAAAGCTACATGCTCGACTTCGAGTATCTCCGCGTGTTCACGCCCTCGGCCGAAGCCCGCGGTCACGGCCCGGGTCAGGAAACGCTGCAGACTGGCAAACGCAATGTCGATATCGAACGAATCGAGCCGGTGGGCAGCTACGCAGTGCGCCTGGTCTTTTCCGACGGCCACGACAGCGGTTTGTATTCCTGGGATCTGCTCCATAACCTGGGTAAGCACCACGACGAACTATGGCAGGAATACCTGAATCAGATCGATGCTCAGGGACTTTCGCGCGATATCGATACCTCTTCTCGGCAGAGCGGCGGCAGCTGCGGCCATCATCACTGAAATCATGAAAAACGATACTACCCATTTCGGCTACCAGACCGTCGCCGAGCAGGAAAAAGCGCGCCGGGTCGCCGATGTATTTGATTCCGTGGCCAGTCGCTACGACCTGATGAACGATCTGATGTCGGGCGGCATGCACCGCCTGTGGAAGGCGTTCACCATCCAGCGCAGCGGTGTTCGGGAAGGTTCGCGCGTGCTCGATGTCGCCGGTGGAACTGGCGATCTGTCGCTGGCTTTTGCCAAGAAGGTCGGCAAAAGCGGCCAGGTGTGGCTGACCGATATCAACAACGCAATGCTCGCCCGGGGCCGTGATCGCCTGCTCGACAAGGGCTACATGCTGCCGGTAGCGCAGTGTGACGCCGAGAAACTGCCCTTTCCCGACGACTGGTTCGATTGCGTGACGGTAGCCTTCGGCTTGCGCAACATGACCCATAAGGATGCGGCCATCGCCGAGATGCGTCGCGTGCTGCGTCCCGGCGGGCGCCTGCTGGTTCTCGAGTTTTCGCAGGTCTGGAAGCCCTTGGCACCGCTATATGATTTTTATTCTTTCCAGGTCATTCCGCGGGTAGGCAAACTGGTCACCAATGACGCCGACAGCTATCGCTATCTCTCAGAATCCATCCGCGTTCATCCCGGACAGGAGGAACTGAAGTCGATGATGGAGCAAGTGGGTCTGGAAAAGGTCGAGTATTTCAATCTCGCGCTGGGTGTCGTGGCCTTGCATCGGGGCTACAAGTTCTAATTCCCGCCGGTCGAATGGGTTTCTGAAATGCTCGGCGTCGATAAATTGCTGGTTTCCGCATTGAATCATCTGCTGCAAGCTGAGTCCTGGGCCAGGGAACGTTTACGTCCCCATGCCGGTGCGCAGGTTTCAATCGCCGGCGGACCGCTCCAGCTGAACCTGCGTATCGACGCGCAGGGCTTGTTGGCGGCTGGCAGTTCGTCGGGAATACCCGACGTGAGCGTCACGCTGGCGGCTGATACGCCGGCCCGTTTTCTAATCGATCGCAACAGTCTCTTTTCATCGGTAAAAATTGCCGGAGCAGTCGATATTGCCGAAAGTCTGGCTTTTGTATTCAGGCACCTGCGTTGGGATGCCGAGGCCGATCTGGCCAATCTGGTCGGCGATATTCCGGCCCGTCGCCTGGCACTGTTCGCTGCTCGAGTCGGGAGTCAGGCCCAGGAAAGCGCCAGACGACTGATCGATAACATGGCCGAGTATGCGATCGAAGACTCAACCCTGCTTGCGGCCAAACGGGATGTTGTATCGTTCGGGAAAGCTGTCGACCAGCTGCGCGAAGATCTGGCGCATTTGGAAAAGCGGATCGCCCGCTTGTGAGCGAACCCCCAGTTTGATCCGGACAAAATAAAAAGGGCAGCCCGCGGGCTGCCCTTTTTTGTCCTCGGGAAGAGAGACTTAGTGCGTATGCTTGCGCAGGCGTTGGATCGTTTGCAGCTGAGCAATGGCTTGCGCCAGTTCGGCTTCCGCAGTCGCGTAGTCCATTTCGGCGTTCCGGTTGGCGAGAGCTTCCTCGGCCCGCTTCTTGGCTTCCAGGGCCTTGGCTTCGTCCAGATCGTGAGCACGGATCGCAGTGTCAGCCAACACGGTAATCATGTCGGGCTGGACTTCAAGCATGCCACCGGAGACATACACCAGTTCAAACTCGCTTTGACCCAGCACCTTCAGACGAATGGTTCCCGGCTTGATGCGCGTCAGCAGCGGCGTGTGCCGCGGCAGAATTCCGAGTTCCCCGGATTCTCCGGGAAATACGGCGAGTTCGACCACGCCCGAAAAGATCGACTCTTCGGCGCTGACGACATCACAATGAACAGAAATTGCCATGAATGGCTCCTTTGCTGGAGACGCTAATTACAGCGTCTTGGCCTTTTCGATGACTTCCTCGATACCGCCGACCATGTAGAACGCTTGTTCCGGCAGGTGATCGTATTCGCCAGCGCAAATGCCCTTGAAGCCCTTGATCGTTTCCTTGAGAGAAACGAACTTGCCCGGCGAACCGGTAAAGACTTCAGCAACGTGGAAAGGCTGCGACAGGAAACGCTGAATCTTACGGGCACGGGACACGGCAAGCTTGTCTTCCGGCGACAGTTCGTCCATACCCAGAATCGCGATGATGTCGCGCAGTTCCTTGTAGCGCTGCAGGTTCATCTGCACGGCACGGGCAACGGCGTAGTGTTCTTCACCGACGACCTGCGGATCGAGCTGGCGGGAGGTGGAGTCGAGCGGATCGACGGCCGGGTAGATGCCCAGCGAGGCGATGTCACGCGACAGCACGACCGTGGAGTCCAGGTGCAGGAAGGTGGTAGCCGGGGACGGGTCGGTCAAGTCATCGGCAGGCACGTAAACGGCCTGGATGGAGGTGATCGAGCCAACCTTGGTCGAGGTGATACGCTCTTGCAGACGGCCCATTTCTTCAGCCAGCGTCGGCTGATAGCCCACGGCGGAAGGCATACGGCCGAGCAGTGCGGACACTTCGGTACCGGCCAGGGTGTAGCGGTAGATGTTGTCGACGAAGAACAGAATGTCGCGGCCATCGTCACGGAAACGCTCGGCCATGGTCAGACCGGTCAGCGCGACGCGCAGACGGTTGCCCGGCGGCTCGTTCATCTGACCGAACACCATCGCGACCTTGTCGAGAACGTTGGAGTCCTTCATTTCGTGATAGAAGTCGTTACCTTCGCGGGTACGCTCACCCACACCGGCGAACACGGACAAGCCCGAGTGCTGCTTGGCGATGTTGTTGATCAACTCCATCATGTTGACGGTTTTGCCGACGCCGGCGCCACCGAACAGACCGACTTTGCCGCCCTTGGCGAACGGGCAGATCAGGTCGATAACCTTGATGCCGGTTTCGAGCAGATCGACGGAAGACGACAGTTCGTCGAACTTCGGTGCGGCTGCGTGAATTTCGCGCAGTTCGTTGCTGTCGATCGGACCGGCTTCGTCGATCGGGCGACCCAGCACGTCCATGATGCGGCCGAGGGTGCCCATACCGACCGGCACGGAAATCGCGGCGCCGGTGTTGTTGACCTTCATACCACGACGTAGACCGTCGGAAGAACCCATGGCGATGGTGCGAACCACGCCGTCACCCAGCTGCTGCTGTACTTCGAAAGTGAGGCCGTCTTCCGCCATGCCGTTTGCTTCAGAAGCATCGAGCTTGAGGGCGTCGTAGACCTTCGGCATCGCGTCGCGCGGGAAGTGGATGTCCACAACGGCGCCGATGCACTGAACGATTGAACCTTGACTCATATTCAAATCCCCAAAAATAAAAATCTACGCGTCACACCGCGGCGGCGCCGCTGACGATTTCCGAGAGTTCCTTGGTAATCGCAGCCTGACGGGCCTTGTTGTAAACCAGCTTCAAGTCACCGATGACGGTCTTGGCATTGTCGGAAGCCGACTTCATGGCAACCATCCGAGCCGATTGCTCGGAAGCCATGTTTTCAGCGACAGCCTGATAAATCAGGGCTTCGACGTAACGGATCAGCAGATCGTCGATAACCGCTTTGGCTTCCGGCTCGTAGACATAGTCCCATTTCGTCTTTGACGAACCGACTTCGTCACCGGACAACGGGAGCAGTTGCTCGAACACCGGCTCCTGCTTCATCGTGTTGATGAAGCGGTTGTAGCCAATGTACAGCGCGTCGATCTCGCCCTTCATGTAGGCGTCGAGCTGGACCTTGACCGGGCCGATCAGCTTTTCCAGGTGCGGGGTGTCGCCGAGACCGGTCACATGCGACACGATCTTGGCTCCGGCACGTTGCATGAAGCCGAAGCCCTTGTTGCCGATGCAGGTTGCCTGAAACTTTTTGCCCTGAGCTTCAAACTCCTTCATCTTGCTAACCACAAGACGGAGGAGGTTTGAATTCAGACCGCCGCACAGACCCTTGTCAGAGGTGATCAGGACCAGGCCGATATTGGCCTGTTCGCGATTCACCAGAAACGGGTGCCGGTACTCGGTCAGGGCATGAGACAGGTTGCCTGCAACGCGCCGGATCTTCTCGCCGTAGGGGCGGGCAGCCCGCATCCGGTCCTGCGCCTTGCGCATTTTGGATGCGGCCACCATCTCCATGGCCTTGGTGATCTTGCGCGTATTTTCGACGCTCTTGATCTTGTTGCGAATTTCCTTGCCGCTAGCCATGCAATTCTCCTAGCTATCAGGCCCAGCTACTCTTGAAGGCAACGATACCGGCGACGAGTTGCTTTTCGGAATCGGCGTTCAGGTCAGCGGTGGACTCCATGGTGTTCATGAGGTCGGCACAGTTGGCCTTCAGATAGCCGATCATGGCCTTTTCGCAGTCGAGCGCACGCTTGACTTCGACATCGTCGAAATAGCCCTTGTCAGCTGCGTACAGCGTGACGGCCATTTCGGAGATGCTCATCGGCGAGTACTGGGCCTGCTTCATCAGTTCGGTAACCAGACGGCCGCGCTCGAGCTGCTTGCGGGTCGCTTCGTCGAGGTCGGAAGCAAACTGCGCGAAGGCAGCCAGTTCGCGATACTGTGCCAGGGCCAGACGGACACCGCCGCCGAGCTTCTTGATGATCTTGGTCTGGGCTGCACCACCGACGCGGGACACCGAGATACCGGCGTTGATGGCGGGGCGGATACCAGCGTTGAAAAGGTCGGTTTCCAGGAAGATCTGGCCGTCAGTAATCGAAATGACGTTGGTCGGAACGAAGGCGGAAACGTCACCGGCTTGCGTTTCGATGACCGGCAGGGCGGTCAGCGAACCGGTCTTGCCCTTGATCGTGCCATTGCTGAGCTTCTCGACCCAGGCTTCGGAAACGCGAGCGGCGCGCTCCAGCAGACGGGAGTGGAGATAGAACACGTCGCCCGGGTAGGCTTCACGGCCCGGCGGACGGCGCAGCAGCAGGGAAACCTGACGGTAGGCCCAGGCTTGCTTGGTCAAGTCGTCATAAATGATCAGGGCGTCTTCACCACGGTCGCGGAAGTATTCGCCCATCGTGCAGCCGGCGTACGGTGCGATGAATTGCAGCGCAGCGGATTCGGAGGCGGTAGCGGCGACGATGATGGTGTAGGCCAGGGCGCCGTGCTCTTCGAGCTTGCGCACGACGTTGGCAACGGTGGAAGCCTTCTGGCCGACGGCGACGTAGATACACTTAACGCCGGTGCCCTTCTGGTTGATGATGGCGTCGACAGCGACGGCGGTCTTGCCGGTCTGACGGTCGCCAATGATCAGTTCGCGCTGGCCGCGACCGACTGGAACCATGGCATCGATAGCCTTCAGGCCGGTTTGTACCGGCTGCGACACCGACTTACGCCAAATAACGCCCGGAGCGACCTTTTCGATCTTGTCGCTTTGCTTGTTATTGAGCGGGCCCTTGCCGTCGATCGGCTGACCGAGGGAATTGACCACACGGCCGAGCAGTTCTTCGCCGACCGGCACTTCCAGAATGCGACCGGTCGTCTTGACGACGTCGCCTTCGGAAATGTGTTCGTAAGCACCAAGAACCACAGCGCCGACGGAATCACGCTCGAGGTTGAGCGCCATGCCGAAGGTATTGCCGGGGAATTCCAGCATTTCGCCCTGCATAACGTCTTGCAGGCCGTGCACACGACAGATACCGTCAGTAACGGAAACCACCGTGCCCTGCGTGCGCACTTCCGATGCGCCTTGCAGGTTCTGGATCTTGCTCTTGATCAGTTCAGAAATTTCGGAAGGATTCAACTGCATGAAATTCTCCTAGTTGTTCAGCGCCGTAGCCATGGCGTCGAGCTTGCCGCGGACTGAAGCATCCAGCATCTGGTCGCCAACGATTACCTTGATGCCACCAATCAGTGCGGAATCAACCGACACCGAGGTTTCGAGCTTGGTCTTGAAGACGGCTTCGAGTTGGGGCACCAGGGCTTTCACCTGGTTGTCATCGATCGGGAAGGCCGAAATGATTTCAGCCTGCTTGGTGCCTTCCTCGCTACGCTTGTAACTTTCGTACAAAGCGCCGATTTCCGGCAGCAGCCCCAGACGGTCGTTATTGGACAGCAGCTGGATGAAGTTCGCCAGCTCCGTATCTACCGCCGTACCGCAGGCAGACCGGAAGAGGTCGACCAGTTGCGGGGCCGCCACATTGGGATCACCGACAGCCGAGCGGACTTCGGGATTGGCAGCCACCCGGGCGAGCGATGCGACCGGCTCGGCCCACTTGGCCAGATTGCCGCTTTCCTTGGCCGCGCGAAACAGGGCTTCGGCGTAAGGACGGGCGATAGTGACGGATTCAGCCATTGCTTACAGGTCCTGTTTCAGGGCGACCAGCATGTCAGCATGCGCGGACGCGTTGATTTCCTTGCGCAGGATCTTCTCGGCACCAGCCACTGCCAGTTCGGCGACGCGCTCACGCAATTGCTGGCGGGCACGTTCGACTTCCTGGTCGATCTCGGCTTGGGCGCTGGTAACGATCTTGTCGTGCTCGACCTTGGCAGTGCCTTTGGCCTCTTCGACGATCTGTTGCGCACGCTTTTCGGCTTGGGCGACGAGTTCGGCGGCCTTGCCTTTGGCTTCCCGCAGGGCGTCGGCGGAACGTTTGGCAGCGAGCTCCTGCTCGTTTTTGCCACGTTCGGCTGCAGCCAGGCCATCAGCGATCTGGGCTTGCCGGTCTGCCATCGCTTTTTGGAGCGGCGGCCAGACGTACTTCATCGTGATCCAGATGAAGAGTGCAAACCAGATTGCCTGGCCAATCAGTGTAGCGTTGATATTCACGCTAACCTCCTGGTTATATGGGTTTCAGGGGTGTGCGGGTGATTACTTCAGCAGAGCCAGGAACGGATTTGCGAAGAGCAGGAACAGGGCGATACCAACACCGATCATGGTCACAGCGTCGAGCAGACCGGCGACGATGAACAGCTTGACTTGCAGCGTGGGGATCAGTTCCGGCTGGCGGGCAGCGCCTTCCAGGAAACGGCCACCCAGGATACCGAAGCCGATGGCGGTACCGAGAGCGCCGGCGCCGATCAGGATGGCTACAGCGATAGCGGTGTTGGAGAGAACGGTTGCGAGTTCCATGTTTACTCCTAAGTAAGGTTGGTTATTGCGGGGTTAAAGTAAAAACTACTGAAAAACGGGTACGAATCAGTGCGATTCTGCGGCCATCGACATGTACACGATGGTCAGCATCATGAACACGAAGGCTTGCAGGGTAATGATCAGAATGTGGAACAGTTCCCAAGGCAAGGCCAGTGGCAACTGATAGAGACCGAGCAGGGCGATCAGGATGAAAACCATTTCGCCGGCGTACATGTTGCCGAAGAGACGCAGAGATAACGAGATCGGCCTGGCGATTTCCTCAACGATACGGAACAGGAGGTTGATCGGGGCGAGTTTGAGACCAAACGGGACCGCGAACACTTCGTGCATAAAGTGACCGAAACCTTTTACCTTCAAGCCCATGAAGACCGAGATAAGGAATACGGTGAGCGACATGGCAAACGTCAGGTTGGGGTCGGTAGTCGGCACGAACTTGAAGGGTAATTCATGATTGCCGGTTGCTGCCTGGAGTGCTACGGGGAGGAAGTCCACCGGAATCAAGTCCATGGCATTCATGACGAACACCCAGACGAAAATGGTGATGGCCAGAGGTGTTACCAGAGCGCTCTTGCCGTGGAAGGTGTCGCGCACCTGCTGATCGACGATGCCAACCACCATTTCGACGAAGTTCTGGGCGCCGGACGGGATGCCCGCCGTTGCCTTGCTGGCCAGCATGGCCATGAGGCCGAAAACCACCAGCCCCAGAATGCCGGAAACCAGCAGGGTATCGAGGTGGAAACTCCAGAACCCGGTACACACCCCATCGACTTTGGCGCTGTCTGCACAGACAACGAGATTGGTCAGGTGGTGTTGAATGTAACCAGCGGTGCCGCCTTCTGCGCTCATGTTTTCTCCAGTCAGCCTAGCGTTGCTTCAGCAGTGCCATCCAGTAGATGACGAAGGTTGATGCGTATCCAAGAAAGAGCGGTAGAACCGCCACTCCCTTGTACCCTATAAACACCAGCGCAAACCCGACGAGAGTCAGAACGAATTTTAACCCTTCGCCAGAGGCTTGCGCCCGATAAACTTTGATCGGGTTGGTCCCCGAACCCATGCGCAAAGCTCTCAGGACATACCCGAGATTGGCGATGATTCCGATTGATCCCCCGATCAGAACAGAGACTGCCGCTGTTGCACCGACAAACAGGATGGCGATGATCGCCAATACAATTGTCAATGCCGCTTGCCGGCTGAGTATCCAGCTTACTTGCGGGTGCAAGGCATGCCTCGTTCAGAAACCTTGCGAGTGTATCGGAGTCTTGTAGAAGAGTCAATTTCCGCAGCGCACAAATTGAGGGTTTTCCCGCATGGGCAGGGGATTCTGAATAGAGACATCGATTACACGCGCAGCCGGGAAATCAGGCCATCCAGTTGCTCGAGGCTGGAGAATTCGATCGTCACTTTGCCCGCCCCTTTCTTGTTGGATCGAATGGCGACACCGGCGCCCAGTCCATCTGACAGTTCTTCCTGCAAACGCAGCAAATCGCGATCGATGGTCTTTTCCGCGGCTTTCTTGGGCGGGTTCAAGAGTTGCTGCACCAGGCGCTCGGTCTCGCGGACCGAGAGGTCTTTCTGGATGATGCGCTGTGCAAGGCCGACCTGCTGGCCGCTGGAGATCGGCAGCAAGGCGCGGGCATGACCCATGTCGAGCTGGCCGGACATCAGCATTTCCTGGACCGGAGCGGTCAATTGAAGGAGGCGCAGCAGATTGCTTGCCGCCGGCCGTGAGCGGCCCACAGCGTCGGCGGCTTGCTGGTGGGTGAGGCCGAATTCGTCGATCAGGCGTTGCAGGCCCTGGGCTTCTTCCAGCGGATTGAGGTTTTCGCGCTGGATGTTTTCGATCAGCGCCATGGCCAGCGCCTGTTCGTCGGGAATGCTGCGGATCAGGACCGGGACTTCGGCCAGTCCGGCCAGTTGCGAGGCGCGCCAGCGGCGCTCGCCGGCGACGATTTCATAACGTTCGGCACCCGGCGTGCTATCGACGGCGCGGACCAGGATTGGCTGCATCACGCCCTGCGACTTGATCGATGCTGCCAGTTCGGCCAACGAGGCTTCGTCCATGTGGGTGCGCGGCTGGTACTTGCCGGGGCGCAGGCGTTCGACCGGCAGATTGCGCTGATCGTCGCCGTGCGGTTTGTCGTTGCCCGAAAGCAGCGCATCGAGGCCGCGGCCGAGTCCTTTCATCTTGATCATGGGGCGACCCTTTCGAGAATTTCCCTGGCAAGCGCGCTGTAGGCCTGCGCACCTTTCGAGTTCTTGTCAAAGGCGATGACCGGTTTGCCATAGGATGGCGCTTCGGCCAGCCGGACATTGCGCGGCACGATGGTCTTGTAGACCTTATTGCCGAAATGGCTTTCCAGTTCGCTGGAGACCTGCTGGGTCAGCGTGCTTTGCGGGTTGTACATGGTGCGCAGCAGGCCTTCGATTTCGAGCCGCGAATTCAGGTGGTGGCGTACCTTGCGCAGCGTTTCGACGAGATCGGACAGGCCTTCCAGGGCGTAGTACTCACACTGCATCGGGATCAGCACCGAATCGGCGGCGACCAGTGCATTGACGGTCAGCATGTTGAGGGCCGGCGGGCAGTCGATGAGCACGAAGTCGTATTCGGCGTGGTTTTGTTGCAGAGCGTGCTTCAGGCGGTATTCGCGCTGGTCGAGCTCGATCAGCTCGACCTCGGCGCCGGCCAGTTCGCGGTTGGCGGGCAGGATGTCGAAGGCGAAGTCCGTCTTGATGCAGACTTCGAGCAGCGACGCGGCGCCGATCAGCAACTGGTAAACGGTGGGCAGGGCTTCCTTCTTGGTAATGCCGGCGCCGGTGGTGGCGTTGCCCTGCGGATCCATGTCGATCAACAGCACGCGCTGGCCCTCGGCGCCCAGCGAGGCGGCCAGATTGACCGCCGTCGTCGTCTTGCCGACGCCGCCCTTCTGGTTGGTTATGGCGAGTACTTTCATGACCCGGCTTTCAGAATGATCAAATGTCGTTCGGCATCCAGCCCCGGCACGGCGAGCGGAATGATCGCTTCCACCGCGATGTCGGCCGGCAGGGCCTGGAGTTCGTCGTCGGGACGCACCCCCTTCATGGCCAGCCAGCGGCCGCCAGGGGCTAGCAGGTGGCGGGTCAGGCTGATGAAGAGGCCGATTTCGGCGAAGGCGCGCGAGCTGATCTGGGCGTACTGACCGCTCATTTCCTCGACCCGCGCGTGGTGGGCGGTAACGTTCTTGAGGCCGAGTTCGATCGCCGCCTGTTGCAGGAAAGTTGCCTTCTTCTGCACGGTATCGACCATGCTGACCGACAACTCGGGGCGGGCGATGGCCAGTGGAATGCCGGGCAGGCCGCCGCCACTGCCGACATCGAGAAGCGGGCCGCTGCCGACGTGGGGCAGGATGGCCAGCGAATCAAGCAAGTGGTGCGAGATAGCCTGTGCCGGATCGCGCAGGGCGGTCAGGTTATAGGTCCTGTTCCATTTGAGCAGCAGGTCGCGGAAGGCGAGCAACTGGTGCTGCGCCGCTTCGGGAAGCGCGATGCCGAGTTCGGCCAGACCGGCCGCGAGGCTGGTCGCGCTCATGCCGCCTGCGACAGGTTGAAACGTTTCAGATGGATCAGCAGCAGCGAAATCGCCGCCGGTGTGATGCCCTGGATGCGCGACGCCTGGCCGATGGTCTGCGGCTTGTGCTGGGCCAGCTTCTGCCTGACCTCGTTGGAGAGGCCGGCTACGGTCGAGTAGTCGAGATCGGCCGGCAGCACCGTGTTCTCGTAGGAACCGGAACGGGCGACTTCCTCGGCCTGGCGGTCGATGTAGCCTTGGTACTTGGCGGAGATTTCCAGTTGCTCGACGACCAGCGGGTCGCTCTGTGCCTCGCCGGCGCCGGGCAGACTGAGCAGCGAAGCGTACGACACCTCGGGGCGGCGCAGCAGTTCGAAGAGGTTGTATTCGTGATCGATGGCCTTGCCGAGAACGCGAATGCAGTCTTCGGCTGGTGTGATCTTGGGATTG
Source organism: Dechloromonas sp. A34 (assembly GCF_026261605.1). Lineage (NCBI taxonomy): Bacteria > Pseudomonadati > Pseudomonadota > Betaproteobacteria > Rhodocyclales > Azonexaceae > Dechloromonas > Dechloromonas sp. A34. The sequence continues at coordinate 4,677,179 of NZ_CP102486.1, read as the reverse complement.
ACCCAGGTCGCCTTCAGGCGTTCCTGCTCGGCGGCGATGGCGTCGCGCTTGCGGCAGAAGGCGTTCCAGCGCACGTCGTCGACCAGGCCGAGTGCGCGGCCCTGTTCGGTCAGGCGCAGGTCGGCATTGTCTTCGCGCAGGGAGAGGCGGTACTCGGCGCGGCTGGTGAACATCCGATAGGGGTCGGAGACGCCGCGCGTGATCAGATCGTCGACCAGTACGCCGAGATAGGCCTCGTTGCGTTTCGGGCACCAGCCCGCTTCGCCGCGCACGTAACGCACGGCATTGATGCCGGCGAGCAGGCCCTGCGCCGCGGCTTCTTCGTAACCAGTCGTGCCGTTGATCTGGCCGGCGAAGAACAGGCCGGCGATCGCCTTGCTTTCCAGCGTGTCCTTGAGGCCGCGCGGATCGTAGAAATCGTATTCGATGGCGTAGCCGGGACGCAGGATGTGACAGTTTTCCAGACCGCGGATCGAACGCACCAGTGCCAGCTGGATGTCGAAGGGCAGGCTGGTGGACACGCCGTTCGGATAGATCTCATGCGTGGTCAAGCCCTCTGGTTCGAGGAAGACGTTGTGCTGGTTCTTGTCGGCGAAGCGGTGGATCTTGTCCTCGATCGACGGGCAGTAGCGCGGCCCGACGCCTTCAATGACGCCGGTGTACATCGGCGAGCGGTCCAGCCCGCTGCGGATGATGTCGTGAGTACGCTCGTTGGTCTCGGTGATCCAGCACGGCAACTGCTTCGGATGCAGGGCCGCACTGCCGAGGAAGGAGAAGACCGGCAGCGGGTTGTCCGAATGCTGTTCTTCCATCACCGAGAAGTCGATGGTCTTGCCGTCGAGGCGCGGCGGCGTGCCGGTCTTCAGGCGGCCCTGCGGCAGCTGCAGTTCCTTGAGGCGGGCGGCCAGCGACACCGAGGGCGGATCGCCCATGCGGCCACCGGTGTAGTTTTCCAGGCCGACGTGGATCTTGCCGTTAAGGAAGGTGCCGGCGGTCAGTACGACCGCCTCGGCCATGAAGCGGATTCCCAACTGCGTGACGGCGCCGGCGACGCGCTCGCCCTCGACGATCAGGTCGTCGCAGGCTTCGGCGAAAATGGTCAGGTTGGGCTGATTTTCCAGCCGGGAACGGATAGCCTGCTTGTAGAGCACGCGGTCGGCCTGGGCGCGGGTGGCGCGGACAGCCGGGCCTTTCGAGGCATTGAGGATGCGGAACTGGATGCCGGCTTCGTCGGTCGCCGCCGCCATCGCTCCGCCCAGGGCATCGACCTCGCGCACCAGATGTCCCTTGCCGATGCCGCCGATCGAAGGATTGCAGCTCATCGCGCCCAGCGTGTCGAGGTTGTGGGTCAGCAGCAACGTGTTCGCACCCGCCCGCGCCGCGGCCAGCGCGGCTTCGGTGCCGGCATGACCGCCGCCGACAACGATGACATCGAAACGGGTGGGATAGAGCATGGGAAAGTGGGATGTTGCGGCGCAGTATCGGGAGCCGGATTTTACGTCAGGTCGCTGAAAAAACACAGGTTTTCCCCGGTCGGCTTGCCCTGCTTGGCGAACTCAAGTAATTTGTCAGGAATGAGCATGAGCCCAGCCAAGAGCGCGAACCCGCTTGATAACGAAGAGATGCTGCTGGTTTTGCAGCAGACCCTGACCAAGAAACGGGTGTTGATCGTCGACCGCCATTCGCCGGCGCGCGATTCCTTGCGTTTGATGCTCGGCGCACTGGGGGTAACCTCGGTGCATGGGGCAGGCAATTCGGCCGAGGTGATCCGCCAGGTCAAGAGCAACCGCTTCGACATCATTCTTTCCGATTTCGTACTCGACGACGGTCGCGACGGCCAGCAGTTGCTTGAAGAACTGCGCCATGCCCACCTGATCCCGCTGGCCACGGTCTATATGATCATCACCAGCGAACGGGGCTATACCAATGTCGTGGCGCTGGCCGAGCTGGCGCCGGACGACTACCTGATCAAGCCGTTTACCGCCGAACAACTGCAGGCGCGCCTGGTCAAGGCCATCTATAAGAAACATGTCTTGCGCCGAATCTACGAGCAACTTGAGCGCGGCGACCTGCAGGAAGCGATTGCTGCCTGCGACCGGGTGATCCAGCAGCAGCCGGTCTATATGTATGACGCATTGCGCTTCAAGGGCGAACTGCTCCATACCCTGGGCCGGACGGCTGAGGCCGAGGCGGTGTTCCGCCGCGTGCTCGAGGGCGGGTCGTACCCTGGGCCAAGATGGGCCTGGCCACCGCCTTGCGCGACCGTGGGGCGCTGGACGAAGCCGGGCAGCTGGCTGAACAGGTGACCCAGGAGGCGCCGGAATATCTCTCGGCCTATGACTTTCTCGCCTCGGTGCAAGAAGCCAAGGGCAAGTTGCTCGAGGCGCAGCAGACCCTGCAGCGGGCGGCCGATGCCTCACCGCACAATACCCTGCGCCAGCGCCTGGTCGGTGACGTCGCAGCCCGCAACAATGATCTGCTGACCGCCGAAAAGGCCTATGGCAAGGTCATCGAGCGCAGCAAGGGCTCGAGCCTGCGCACCGTCGATGATTTTGCCAACCTGTCACGGGTGCTGGTCGAGCGCGGCAATGTCGCGGCATCGCGCAAGATCGCTGGCGAAATGAAGCGCGAGTGGCGCGGCGACAAGCAGGCCGAGATGGCGGCGCTGGTCACCGAGAGCCTTTGCCTGGAAAAGGAAGGCTCGCCCGACAAAGCCAGGCAACTCGTCGAGCAGGCACTCGATTTGCAAACGCAGATCGAGACCGAGTCGGCCGACAAGGGCAAGCATGTCTCGCAGCGCCTGGCCATCGATCTGGCGCATGCCTGCTATGCCACCGGTAAATCCGATGCCGCCGGAAAGATCATGCGTCAGGTGGCCGCCGAGAATCACGAAGATACCCATCTGATCGACCAGATCTCACAGGTTTTCCAGAAGACCGGACAGCAGGATGCCGGCAAGGCCCTGCTCGACCAGGTCGGCAGGGAAATCATCGAACTCAACAACAAGGGCGTCCTGGCCGCCCGCAGCGGCGACCTGGAAGGCGCCGTTCGGTTGCTGATCCAGGCGGTCGAACAGGTTCCCAACCTGCAGTTCCTGGTCAATGCGGCAAAGGCGATCTTCACGCTGATCGACCAGAAGGGTTGGGATGCCGAACTGGCGGCGCGGGCCGAAGATTACCTGCGGCGTGCCCAGCTCAAGGACCGTAAGAGTCCGAAAGTTGCGTCGGCGCGCGAACTCGCTGCCGCGGTCACCAAGAAGTACGGGGTTGCCGGCGATAGCGCCTGAGCCAGGCGGGGCCGGCCTCGCAACATTTTGAAACGTCTTGCCCAGGGCGTTTGTCCATCTATTCCTCCTGTTGCTGCGTTAATTGATCAACGGCGTCTTGCCCGGCTTCGCGCCATGCCCCTTTTCAGGAGTTGATCATGTCTTCCTTCTCGTCTTTTGCCCGCGTTGCGCTGGCGGTTTTGGCCTTGCTTCCGGCCATCGCTTTGGCCGACCCGCCTGCCCGGGTCGGGCGTCTGGCGCTGATTGAGAACGGGGTCGATTTTCGTGCCGACCGCGATGATGAGGCTACTGCGGCTGCGCTCAACTGGCCGATCAGCAGCGGTGCAATGCTCGAAACCGACCGCCGTGGGCGGGCCGAAATCTGGATCGGGTCTACCGCCTATCGGCTGGGCAGCAACAGCCGTTCCGAGTTCGTCATCGTCGATGACCGCCAAGTCAGCCTGCAACTCGATGAAGGCAGTCTCGCCGTCAGCATTCTCGATCGCGACCAGGCGGACGATGTCACGGTCCATACCCCGGACGGTAGCATTCGTTTCGCGACCCCCGGTCGTTACCGGATCGATGTCTTTTCTGACCACAGCGAACTGAGCGCTCAGGCCGGGCAGGCCATTTTGGATGATCGTGGGCGGATAACGCCGGTTGCCGCCGGCCAGAGGGCCAGCTTCGAGAGCGATGGCCGAGTGTCGATCGAGGGCGATTCCGATCTAGATGGCTTCGACCGTTGGGTCGCCGAGCGCGAGAATGCCACACTGGCCAGCGTTACGCGCCGTCATGTGTCACCCTACATGACCGGTTATCAGGACCTCGATGCCTATGGCGACTGGCGTCCGGAAGATGAATACGGCAGCGTCTGGTACCCGCGCGGCGTGGGCGACGACTGGGCGCCCTATCGCTTCGGGCGCTGGGCCTGGGTGGCCCCCTGGGGATGGACCTGGATCGACCAGGCGCCGTGGGGCTTCACGCCATTCCACTATGGGCGCTGGGCGCTGATCCGTGGGCGTTGGGGATGGACCCCCGGCCACCATTCGACCCGGCCGGTCTATGCCCCGGCGCTGGTCGGCTGGCTGGGCAATCCAGGCTGGAGCGTCAGCTTTGGTTTCGGTTCGGCGCCGGCAGTCGGCTGGTTCCCCCTCGCGCCGCGCGAGGTCTTTGTACCGAGGTATCAGCATAGTGCCGGCTATGTCCGACAGATCAACGTCACCCATGTGCGTGACGTGAGCATCATCGACCGCACCGTCCGTGCCGGAGGCCACGAGCAGTTCGCCCATCGCGCTACGGCGCGGGCAGTGACCGTGGTGCCGGCCAGCTTGCTCCGCGAAGGGCAATCGATCACGCCAACCGAAGTCCGCCGGGCCGAACGCTACGACCTCGGACGCGCCCCGCTGGCTGGTCGGGCGCCGAGCGCCGACTGGCTGGCGCCGCCTGCCGCCGCGCGGGTGCGTCCGGAAGGTCGCCAACAACCCGCTTTTCAGGGCCGGCGCGGCGATGATTCGGGGGCGCGGATGCAATCTGCCTCGCCGGCTCGCGAGTTCGACGGGGCGAACCGTCGGGGTGATGGCCCGCTGCCACGGCGCGAAGCCCGGGATGAGCGCCCGGCCATGTCGCCGTTCGGGTCCGTTCGGGAGCCGGGACGCGACGGGCGCGATGTGCCGCGGCAGGAGCGCCAGGAAAGGCAGGGCGCACGCGATTCCGCCCCGCCCGCTTTTCGCCCGGAAGCCCAGTTCCAGTCGCCCGCGTCGGTGCAGGCCATACCGCAAGGCGCGCCGCAGGCGGTGCCGGCACCCCGCGAGCGCGACTTCCGCCGCGAAATGCGCGACGAGCCGCGCCAGTCGCTCCGCGCTAGCGAAGCCCCGGCCCTCCGTCCCCAGGAATCAGCGCCGCCGGCATTCCGGGAACGCGACTTCCGGCGTGAAACGCGCGACGAACCCCGTCAGTCGGCCCGCTCCGTCGAGGCGCCGGCTTTCCGCACCCCGGAAGCATCGTCACCGGTGCCAGCAGTGCGGGCGCCGCAACCGCAGGCAGCTCCCCAACCGGCACTGCCATCGCCGTCCCGGGAACGGGAATTCCGCCGCGAAATGCGCGACGAACCACGCTCGGCACCCCGTTCCTCCGAGTCCCCGGCTTTCCGCACGCCGGAGGCGCCACCCCCGGCACCGGTGATTCGGGCACCGCCGCAAGCCGCTCCCCAGTCGGCTCCGCCGCCACGCGAACGGGAGTTCCGCCGCGAAATGCGCGCGGAGTCGCGCCCGGTACCTCGCCCCAGCGAGGCCCCGGCCGTCCGCCTGCCAGCTCCTCCGGCACCGCAGTCAGCGCCGCAAGCACAGCCCCAACCGCAGGCTGTACCGGCGCAACAGGAGTCGCGGGGACGTGACCGTGGCCGTGGCGGCGAGCGCGACCGCGACCGCGACGAACGCGGGCGTTAGGCCCAGGCGTTTTGCCAGATCGCCCGGCAAGCCGGGCGATCTTTGCCGCGCATCAAGGAAGTAAAGGCGGCAGTTGTCCAGAATCGGCCTGTGAACAACTTCCGGGGATCAGGCCTTGAGTCTGGCAACCACGCTTCCGTTTCCTGAACCGGCGGCCGGGCGGATTCCCGGCAACAAGGGCATCTGGGTCGGCATCTTCTGCGAACTGACCGAGTTCGCGCTGATGTTCATTGTCTTTTTCCTGGCTCGCGCCCACAACCCGGAGGCCTTCCACGACGGCCCGGCCCGCCTGGCAACCAGCGCCGGGGTGATCAACACCGTGCTGATGCTGAGTAGCAGCTACTTTGTCGCCCGTTCGCTCGGCGCCATCCGCCACAACCGGCCACGCCACACGCTGTACTGGCTGGGCGGCGCGCTGGCCTGTGGGGTCGGCTACCTGATCGTCAAGACCATCGAGTTCGCCTGGTACGGCGAGCAGGGCATCAACGGCTCGACCGGCGTCTTCTTCACCACCTACTACTACCTGGCCTTCAACCATCTGGTCCATGTTGGCTGGGGCAGCCTGGGCATCCTCTGGGTCATGGCGCGGACCTGGGCCGGCGCCTATTCGCCGGAGGATCACGAAGGGCTAGAGGCTTTCGCCTGCTACTGGCACACCATCGACCTCGCCTGGCTGATCATTTTTCCGATCGCCTATGTCTGGCACTGAGATGAGCCACGATCGCAAACTGACCCTGGCCTGGCTCTTCCTGCTCGTGCTGACCCTGGGCGGCGGTTATCTCGGCGAAACGGCTGAGCCCGGGCTGGCTATTACCTTGATCGTGGCGGCGGTGATCGCCATCAAGGGGCGGCTGGTGATCGACCACTTCATGGAGCTGGGCGGCGCCAACCGGCGCATTCGCCGGCTGATGAACGCCTATTTCTACGTCCTGCCGGCGATGGTCATCGCCGTCGACCTGTTTGGCCCGCTGCTGGCGCGGCTGACCGCGATCTAGCTAGCGCCAGCCCTTGTCGTCGTGGCGCTAGTGCTTGTGGCCGAGGCCGAGATAGGCTTCGATCACGCGCGGGTCGGCCGCCAGTTCGGCGCTCGGCCCGGCCAGCGAAACCTCGCCAGTCTCCAGTACGTAGCCGTAGTCGGAAACCTGCAGCGCGGCGCGGGCGTTCTGCTCGACGAGCAGGATGGCGACGCCGGTCTGTTTGAGCGCGGCAATGATCCGGAAGATTTCCTTGATGATCAGCGGGGCCAAGCCGAGGCTCGGTTCGTCGAGCATCAGCAGCTTGGGCTTGGCCATCAGGGCGCGGCCCATGGCCAGCATCTGCCGTTCGCCGCCGGACAGCGTGCCGGCCAGCTGGGCACGGCGTTCCTCGAGGCGCGGGAAGAGCTCGAACACCTCGTCCATGGTTTCCATCTGGTCGCGGTGGCCGGTGCGGTAGCGGTCGAAGGCGCCGAGCAGCAGATTGTCCTCGACACTCATTTCGGCGAACAGCTCGCGCTTTTCCGGGACCAGCGTCATGCCGTGGCGGACCAGGTGTTCGACCGAGCGTTCCTGGCGCTGGGCCTGGCCCATGTAAACGATATCGCCACGCGATGGCAGCAAGCCCATCAGGGCCGCCAGCAGGGTCGTCTTGCCGGCACCGTTGGGGCCGATCACGGTGACGATCTCGCCGCGGCGGATGGTCAGGCTGACTTCGTGCAGCGCCTCGACCTTGCCATAGGCGACACGCAGGTTCTTGACGTCGAGAATGACCTCGTTGTCGTGCAGGTGTGAGTGCTTGCTCATGTCTTACTCCACGCCGCCCAGATAGGCTTCCAGCACCTTCGGATTCCGCTGGACCTCCTCGGGCAGCCCTTCGGCGATCTTCTCGCCGAACTCCATGACCACCACGCGGTCGGCCAGGCCCATGACGAAATCCATGTCGTGCTCGACGAGCAGGATGCCCATGCCTTCAGCGCGCAGCTTGCGGAGCAGTTCGGCGAGCGCCTGTTTTTCCTTGTAGCGCAGGCCGGCGGCCGGTTCGTCGAGGAGCAGCAGGCAGGGGTCGGAGGCCAAGGCGCGGGCGATTTCGACAATGCGCTGCTGGCCGAGGCCAGGCTGCCGGCCGGGTCGAACATGTGCTCGGCGAGGCCGACGCGCTCGATCTGGCGCGCCGCTTCGGCGAGCAGGCGGTTTTCCTCGGCGCGGTCGAGGCGCAGCGCGGCGGCGATGACGCCCTTGCTGCCGCGCAAATGGGCGCCGATGGCGACGTTTTCGATGACTGACATCTGGCCGAGCAAACGCACGTGCTGGAAGGTCCGGCTCATGCCGCGCCGGGCGATGTCGCGCGACCCCTGGTCAACGGTCGATTCGCCGAGGAAGGCGATTTTCCCCTCGCTGGCCGGATCGACGCCGGAAATGCAGTTGAACATCGTGCTCTTGCCGGCGCCGTTCGGGCCGATCAGGGCCATCACTTCGCCGGCCCGCACGTTGAGGTCCATGTTGTTGTTGGCGACCAGGCCGCCGAAACGCTTGGTGACTTCGGCGGCTTCGAGCAGCACCGTGCCGGTTGCCGCCGACGGGCGTTTGGCGAGTATGTCGGCAGTCGGAACCGTGCGTTGCCGGCTGCGGCTGGGCAGCAGTTTGACGATGACCGGCCACAGGCCGACGCGGGCTTTCTGCAGCACGATGACCATGGCGATGCCGAAGACGATGATCTCGAAATTGCCGCTCTGGCCGAGAATCTGCGGCAGCCAGTCCTGCAGCCATTGCTTGAGGACAGTGATCAGCCCGGCGCCGAGCACGGCGCCCCAGACATGGCCCATACCGCCGACGACGACCATGAACAGGTATTCGATGCCCTGGTTCAGCGCGAAGGGCGTCGGGTTCACGAAGCGCTGCAGGTGGGCGTACAGCCAGCCCGAGGCGCTGGCCAGCAGCGCGGCGATCAGGAAGATGACGATCTTGGTGCGCTGGGTATTGACGCCCATCGCCTCGGCCATCACGACGCCGCCGCGCAGGGCGCGAATCGCCCTGCCCTCGCGCGAATCGAGCAGGTTGCGGATGGCGACGATGGCGAGCAGCACGACCAGCCAGATCAGGTAGTAGAACTGATTGCCCGACTTCAACTCCCAACCGAACAGCGATACCGCCGGAATGCTGGTGATGCCGGTGTGGCCGCCGAGAAACTCGAGGTTGCCGAACAGAAAATACAGGCTGATGCCCCAGGCGATGGTGCCCAACGGCAGATAGTGGCCGCCCATGCGTAGCGTAATGAAGCCGAGGAACAGCGCGACGGCGGCGGTGATAGCGAGGCCGATGAACAGCGTCAGCCAGGGCGAGAGGCCGTAGGTGGTGGTCAGGACGGCCGTCGTGTAAGCGCCGAGGCCGACGAAGGCGGCCTGCCCGAACGAGGTCAGGCCGCCGACGCCGGTCAGCAGGACGAGCCCGACCGCGACGATGGCATAGAGGCCGATGTAGTTGAGCAGCGTGATCGAGAACTCGGGCAGGAGGCTGGGCGCGACCAGCAGCAGGCCGATGAAGGCGACGAAGGGCAGGTGACGCAGCCAGCGCAGTTTTGGCCGGGCGTCGTGCGGTTCGGCATTGACCTCGTCGGTATGCTCGTCGTCATCCTCGACATGGCGTGTCGTCAGCGAACGCCAGAGCAGCACCGGGATGATCAGCGTGAAGACGATGACTTCCTTGAAGGCGCTGGCGTAGAAAGAGGAGTAGGACTCGAGCAGGCCGACCAGGATGGCGCCCAACGCGGCCAGCGGATAGGAGGCGAGACCGCCGATGATGGCACCGACGAAGCCTTTGAGGCCGATCAGGAAGCCGGAGTCGTAGTAGATGGTGGTGATCGGCGCGATCAGGATGCCGGAGAAGGCACCGATGGCGGCGGCCAGCGTGAAGCACAGCTTGCCGGCGAGGACCGGCGGAATGCCCATCAGGCGGGCGCCGGTGCGGTTCATCGCGGTAGCGCGCAGGGCCTTGCCGTAGATGGTGCGCTCGAAGAAGAAATAGAGGCCGATGATGAGCAGCGCCGAGGCGACGACGACGAGGATGGTCTGGCCCTGCAGCGGGGCACCGGCCAGTTCGAAGCTGAGGTCGGTGAAGGCCGGCGTGCGCGAGCCTTCGGCGCCGAAGAAGAGCAGGCCGAGGCCGATCAGGGCGAGGTGTACGGCGACTGAGACGATGAGCAGGACGAGCACCGAGGCACTGGCCAGCGGCTGGAAGGCGATGCGGTAGATCATCGGCCCCATCGGGACGACCAGCAGCATCGAGATTACGACCTGCACCGCCAGCGGCAACTGGGTCGGCGGCACGGCGAAGAGGCCGGCGGCGGCGAGCAGCGGCCCGCCGACATTGAAGATCAGCAGCGGTGGCAGTTTGGCGTAACGGCCCTCGCGTAGCAGACGGATGCCGTCGAGCACGGCGACCGTGCTGCCCAGCCCGAGCAGCAGCCAGATCGTGCCCGGCACCTGGCCGGCTTGCAGCGAGGCCAGGGTCAGGGCGCCGAAGGCGACGAATTCTCCCTGCGGGATGAAGATGACACGGGTGACGGCGAAGACCAGCACCAGGGCGAGGGCCAGCAAGGCATAGATGGCACCGTTGGTGATGCCATCCTGGCCAAGGAGTAGGAGAATTTGGAGGTCCATGAACCTGAAACGAAAAAGCGCGGCGCCGCCGGAGCGGGCCGCCGCTGGATGGTCAGAGCGCGATGGCGCTGCGGCGCTGGATCAGCCGCAGGCCGGTGATTACTTGATCAGTTTCCAGGTGTTGTTTTCGATGGTGACCATGACGCGGGCGCGCTGGTCGAAACCCTGGTGATCGTTTGGCGTCAGGTTGAAGATGCCGTGGGCGCCGGCCAGGTTCTTGGTCCCTTCGAGGGCGTCGCGCAAGGCCTTGCGGAATTCCTTGGTCCCCGGCTGGGCTTTCTTGAGGGCTACAGGAATGGCGCTCTGCAGCAACTGGCCGGCATCCCAGGCGTGACCACCGAAGGAGCTGATGCTGCCCTTGCCATGCGCCGCTTCGTACTTGGTGACGTATTCCAGTGCCGACTTCTTGACCGGGTTGTCGGCCGGCAGCTGGGCGGCGACGACCATCGGTCCGACCGGCAGGAAGGCGCCCTCGACATCCTTGCCGCCGACGCGCAGGAAATCGTTGTTGGCGACGCCGTGCGTCTGGTAGATCAGGCCCTTGTAGCCTTTTTCCTTGAGCGCCTTCTGCGGCAAGGCGGCCGGGGTGCCGGCGCCGCCGATCAGCACGGCATCCGGCTTGGCGGCCATGATCTTGAGGATCTGGCCGGTCACCGAGGTGTCGTTGCGCTGGAAGCGCTCGCTGCCGACGATCTTCAGCTTACGGGCTTCGGCGATCTTGGCGAATTCCTTGTACCAGCCTTCGCCGTAGGCATCGGCAAAGCCGATGAAGGCGACGGTCTGGACATTCTTGTCGGTCATGTGCTGGACCAGCGCGGTCGCCATGTGGGCGTCGTTCTGGGCTGTCTTGAAAACCCACTGGCGCTTGGCGTCCATCGGTTCGACGACGATCGCCGAGCCGGCCATCGAAATCAGCGGCGTCTCGTTTTCGACGGCGACGTCCATCATGGCCAGCGAGTTCGGGGTGGTGGTCGAGCCGATCACGACATCGACCTTGTTCTCGGTGACCAGCTTCTTGATGTTCTTGGTCGCCGCGGTCGGGTCGGTGGCATCGTCGAGCACGATGTAATTGACCTTCTGGCCGCCGATCGTAGTCGGCAGCAGAGCGATGGTGTTCTTTTCCGGGATGCCGAGCGAAGCCGCCGGGCCGGTGGCCGAGACGGAGACGCCGACGTTGATGTCGGCCAGCGCAGCGGTGGACAAAGCAGCGAGAACGGCAACGGTCAGTTTCTTGAGCATGGTTTTTATCCCGAATCCGAAACGTAAAAAGGAAATTTTAGCATGTGGCACCCCGACCCAAGGCCCGAGGTGCCACGCATCGACACTGGTCGCAGCAACTTAGCGGGCGAGCCTCCAGGCTCCTTCCTGAACGGTGACCATGACCCGGGCCCGCTGGTCGAGACCAAGGTGGTCGGTGGCGCTCATATTGTAGACGCCATGGGCGCCGGCGACATTCTTGGTGCCTTCCAGCGCATCGCGCAGCGCCAGACGGAACTCGCGGCTACCTGGCTGCGCCTTCTTGAGCGCCGCCGGGGCGGCGTTCGCCAGCAGCTGGCCGGCATCCCAGGCATAGCCGCCGAAGGCATTGATGCTGCCCTTGCCATGCACGGCCTCGTACTTGCTCTGGTATTCGACGGCAGATTTCTTGACCGGGTTGTCGGCCGGCAGCTGGCCGGCGACCAGCACCGGGCCGGTGGGCAGTACGGTACCTTCGCAATCCTTGCCGCAGACGCGCAGGAAGTCGTTGTTGGCGACGCCATGGGTCTGGTAAATGGTGCCCTTGAAACCCTTTTCCTTCAGCGACTTCTGGGGCAAGGCGGCCGGTGTGCCGGCTCCGCCAATCAGGACAGCATCGGGCTTGGCCGAAAGGATCTTGAGGATCTGGCCGGTCACCGTGGTATCGGTGCGGTTGAAGCGCTCGTTGCCGACCAGCTTGATCTTGCGCACTTCGGCCAGCTTCGAGAATTCGTTCCACCAGCCCTCGCCGTAGGCGTCGGAAAAGCCGATGTAGGCCACGGTTTTGATATTGTTGTTGGTCATGTGCTCGACGATGGCGGTGGACATCTGGGCATCGTTCTGCGGCGTCTTGAAGACCCACCGGCGCTTCTCGTCCATCGGCTCGACGATGCGGGCCGAGGCGGCCATCGCGATCATCGGCGTTTCACCCTCGGCGGCAACGTCGACCATGGCCAGCGAGTTGGGCGTCGTGGTCGAGCCGATGATCAGGTCGACCTTGTATTCGCTGATCAGTTTGCGGGTGTTCTTGACCGCGGTGGTCGTGTCGGAAGCATCGTCAAGGACGATGTAATTGACCTTCTGCCCGGCGATGCTCTTCGGCAGCAGATCGATGGTGTTCTTTTCCGGAATGCCGAGCGAGGCGGCCGGACCGGTGGCGGATAGCGTGACGCCGACATTGATATCGGCCAGCGCGCCGACGGCGAGGGTCGAAAGCAGCGTAGCGAGCAGTGTTTTCTTCAATTTTGTCTCCCCTGGATGAATCGATTACGCAAAGGTTAAAACCCTATAATCTGGACGGCTTTCCCGCAAGCCGCCTGATCAAATGCCCGTGATAAAGTTTGCCCTTTGCTCAAAACAGGTCCTGCCATGTTCTCTGGAATCGTTGCGGCGGTCGGCCGCATCACTCACCTGACCGCCCGCGAAGTGGGCTTTCGCCTGCATGTCGAAGCCGGCGCCCTCGATATCGCCGACGTCGCTCTCGGCGATTCGATCGCCCATAACGGCGTCTGTCTGACCGTTGTCGCCAAGGAAGGCAATCACTTCATGGTCGACGTCTCGCCGGAAACCCTGTCCTGTACCGTCGGCCTCGATGCCCCGGGCCCGGTCAATCTGGAGAAGGCATTGCGTCTCAACGACGTGATCGGCGGCCACTTGGTCTCCGGCCACGTCGACGGCGTCGGCGAGGTGCTGCGCTTCGACCCGGTCGGCGACAACCGCCTGCTCGAAATCCGCGCCCCAAAGGACATTGCCAAGTTCATCGCGCGCAAAGGGTCGATCGTCGTTGACGGTACCAGCCTGACCACCAACGAGGTCAAGGGCACCGACTTCACCATCAACCTGATCCCCCACACCCTGGAAAACACGACGCTCGGTCGCCTTCAGCCGGGCAGCAAGGTCAATCTGGAAATCGACCTGATCGCCCGCTATTGCGAGCGTCTGCTCAGCGCCGAACGCGAGGCCTGAAAAAATGGCCGGGGCGGTCCTTGTAAATCGCCCTCCCCGCCCCCATAATCGAAGCATGGTTGTAATTCCGGCAATCTGGAGGCGTTCTGGACAGGGGTTCGATTCCCCTCACCTCCACCTAAGCGCATACGGTGTGTTTAGTTGGGGGTGTACTGGCTTCGACAGGGCGGGCAAAGGTGCGCAGGCAACTCGTCAGGCGATCGACGTTAATGAAGCAAATCCATAATTGCCAATGATGAGCAATTCGCTATTGCCGCCTAAAAACGGTTAGCCGGGGCTGCTAGAGCCTTGTTACCAAAGATAGCCGGCGGGGACTTCGGTCCCCGTCGTCAATTCTGACTTCGCCTAACTTTCCAGCCGGAAGACGATGGGCACGATGACCGAGGCCTCGACCGCCTCGTCACCGCGCTTGGCGGGAACGAAGCGCCAGCGCGCCACGGTCTGGCGGGCCGCTTCATCCAACCGTTCGAAACTGCTGCTGCGTTCCAGTTCGACAATCGTCGGCTGGCCGTTCGGGCTGACCCGTACCTTGAGCAATACTTTGCCCTCTTCGCCCAGGCGGCGGGATAGTGGCGGATATTTCGGTTCCGGATTGTGCAGGTAGGCGGCGTCGAAGCGGGCGGTCGTCACCGCGACCGGCGCAGTGCTCGCCACGACCGTCGGCGCCGGTGTGGCTGCCGGGGGGCGACCGCCTCGGGGACCGCAAAAGCTGCCGGCGAAGCACTTTGTTCGGGGGACATGGCGAGTAGCGGGCGGGGCGTCGGCTTGACGCGCTCCCGAGGCGCAGCGGCCGGCGTCGGCGGCAGCGGTTTGGGCGGGACGATCTCCGGCTTGGCCGGCGGTGCCGAGACGGTTTCGACCAGGCGAACCATGATCGTCGTCGGCTCGGGAATTTCCAGCTTGCCGATGGCGACTTGCAGCGGCGAGAACAGCACGACGGCGTGCAGGAGCACGGCGAGCAGCACAAAGCGACCGCTTCTCCGCCATTCGGGGAGCTCGGGCTGAAAGTCGAGGCGCTGGGAAATCATCTTGCTATTTTACGTGTTCGCGAACCCAGCGTTCTAGGCGCTCGAGCGGCACGACGCCGGAGTTCGCTTCGCGCCGGTGTCGGGCGTCGAAAAAGTAGGTGCGGGGCAGTTCGCCAAACCAGCGGCGGTCGATCGCGAAGCGCAGCTTTTCCGGCTGCGCGTCGGCGAATACCCATTGCGCCTGCCGGCCCAGACCGTAATCGGCGGCGAGCCGTTCCAGTTGCGGCGTGTCGGCCGGCGTGTCGGCGGCGACCAGCACGATGTCGAGACCCGGATGCTGGCGCACCAGTTCGCCCAGCGCCTTGAGCTCGCTCGGGCAGTGGATGCAGGTGGCCGACCACAGGGTGAGGATGAAGGCTTTGCCGGATCGTTCGTCCTGGATCTGCTGCAGGCTGCCCGGGCCGAACGGGCGGACGTCGGCCTCGGCGAGGCCGGCGAGCAAGGCGAGGAGAAGAACGAGCCACCTCATGGCGTGACCTGGCGCAGCTGCATGCCGTCGTCGGCCGTGTTCCAGACCAGCCAGAGCGCGTCCCGTCCGGCGATCAGCAAGGGATCATCGGCGGCCCCCGCGGTCTTGGCGAGGGCTGCCGGCGCCGACCAGGACTGGCCGCGGTCGGTCGAGCGCAGGGCTACGATGCGGGTTTCCCGGCCGTCGAATTCGCGCCAGACGAGATGGACGCTGGCGCCGTGCACGGCGAGCGCCGGATGGCCGGCCTGGGCATCGAGATTGCCGAAGGGCAGCGGCGCCGTCATCGCCTCACCGTCGATGCGCCGGTAGTGCAGGCCGGGTGACTGCTCGGCGCCGGTGAACCAGGCGATATGGCGGCCGCCTTCGGCATCGATAGCCAGCGCGCCGCCATGGTGCGGGCAGGCGTCGATCGCCCAGCCGTCTTCCGAGGCGCGGCGCGGTGTTTCGTCGAGACGGGCGAGCGCGAAGTCGCGCTGATTGGGCGCGAAAACGTGGCGCCAGAAGACGACCGGGGTGCCGTCGCGGTCGGCTGCCAGGCCGAGCCGGCAGCATTCGCAGGAGTGATCGGCGAGTTTCCGGTTCGCCGCAAAGCTGCGCCCGCCGTCGCTGGAGCGGGCGCTGTAGATCGCGGCGCCGCGATAGTCGGCCCGGCCCTGGCCGTCGCGCTTGTCGATCCAGGCCACGGTGACGCCCTGGGCGTCGGCCAGCATGGCATTGAAGCGGTGGGTGATCGGGGCGAGATCGTCATTGATGGTCAGCGGCTCGGCGAAGCTGCGCCCGCCATCGGCGGAAACGGCGAGCCGGATGTGGCCGGCGAAGGCTTGGGGCAGGGCCTGCGTCCAGCTGACATAGACCCGCTGGCCGACGATGGCAAGCTGCGGGCGGGCCTCGCCATCGGCAGAAATCAGTTCCGGGGTCCGATTGACGGTAACCGGCGCCGTGAACGGCTGGCCGGGTGCCTCGGTCCGGCTGAGCTGCAACTGCCGGCCGACGGCGCGCAGCAGCCAGAGGCGACCGTCGGCGTCGAAGCTGGCGGCGACGGCCAGGCGCGGCGCCTTGTCCTGCTTCTCCTGCCACATCTGCGCATAATCCGGTTTGGCCGCGCCATGGTCGTGAGCCAGCGCGACGGCGGCGATCAGGCTGCCGGCGAGCAGCGCGCCCAGTCGCCTCACCATTTGGCCTGGACTCCGGCGGTCAGGGTGCGCGGCAGGCCGGGGGCGAAGGTCTCGAAGCCCGAGGTCACGCCGGTGCTTTCGGCATAGCGCCGGTCGGCCAGATTATGGAGGTTGGCAAACAAGCTGATGTCGCGGGCCAGCGGGTACTGGCCGCGCAGGTTGAGCACGTCATGGCCCGGGTATTTGGCGCTATTGGCCTGATCGGACCACCAGCTGCCGAAATGCAGCCATTCGAGCTGGGCCAGCCCGCGCTCGCCGTGGCCGAAAGTCAGGCGGCTGTTGGCGATGACGCGCGGGGCGAGTTCCATTTCCTTGCCGCTGTAGTCGGTGCTGCCGATTTTCCAGGTTTCGTAGGTGTGCTTGGCGTAGGACAGCGCGCTGTCGATCCGCCACAGCGACGCCAACTGGGCACCGAGGCCGAACTCGACGCCGCGGTGCAGCGTCTTGCCGGCGTTGGTGGCCGTCGAGATATTGCTTACCGGGTCCTTGAAGCTCAGGATGTCGTCTTTCTTGGTCATGTGATAGAGCGAGACTTCGTAATTGACGGCAACCCCCAGTTTGCCGCGAACGCCGATTTCGTAGCTGTCGACCTTGATCGGCTTCAATAGTTGCGCCGAGTCGGCGGCGATGCGGGCGGCGGCGGCGCTGCCGGCGACTGCCGGGCGGAAGAGCTGGCCTTCGGACGGGGTGCGGAAGGCATGGTTGTAGGCCACGAAGCCGTTCAGCGATTCGGTGAAGGCATAGGTCGCGCCGAGTTTCGGACTCAGGTGATTGAAGTCGATATCGGTGTCGGCGACCTGGCCGTAGTAGCGGCCGCCAGCCAGGATCGGCGTGTTGGCGAAATGGTTGGTGAACTGGTAGGTCACGCTGTCGTAGCGCAGGCCGCCGGTCAGCCGCAGTTTGGGCAGCGGGGAAATCTCGCCATGGACGTAGGGCGAGATGCCGCGGTAGCTGACGTCGTAGTCATAGACCCGGGGACCGCTCCGATAGCTGGTGTAGATCGCGGTATAGCCGCTGCCGATTCGAGTCGGGACGATGCTGTCTTCAAGGCGGCTGCCTGGACTGTAGTCGAGGTCGACGCCGACGATCAGCCGGGTGCGGAGCGGCGCAAAGTCGTGGCGGTACTTGATCTGGGTGCCGAAGGACTGGTTCTCGGTGGTGTAGCGGGTCGGGTCGTAGGCCAGCGTCCAGTTGGCCAGCAGGTCCATGTTGTCGTAGCGGTAGTAGGGGGTGATGCTCAACAGCGAGTTGCCGGACTCCCGCTCGTAGGCGCTCGACAGCCGGAAGGCCTGGACCTTGCGCAGCGAGATCGGCGTGTAGTTGGTGCGCGGGTTGTGGTCGTAATCGTTCTTCGAAATGGCCGAACTGCCGGCGGTTTCCTGGTCGATGTTGGAGACGGTGGCGACCGTCTTCAGCACGGCGTCGTTACCGATCGCGCTGTCCCAGCGCAGGGTGCCGCTCTGCCGGTCGTAGGCGGTATGGTCGCGCCAGCCGTCGGTGTGGCTGAGATTGAGGTCGGCGCGAAAGGCATGGTCGCCGAAGGCATTGCCGCCGGTGAGCAGGGCGCGCTTCCAGCCGTAGGAGCCGGCTTCCAGCGAGCCTTCGATCTCGGCCTTGGTCGGCGGTTTCCGGGTCAGGACGTTGATCACGCCGCCGATCGCATCGGAACCGTAGAGGGCGCTGCCCGGCCCCTTGTTGATCTCGATGCCGCCGGCCATCGGCAGGTTCACCTCGTACAAGGCGTTGTGGTTGAAGAAGCCGGTCGACCGGGTCGGGATGCCGTCCTCGAGATAAAGA
This sequence comes from Dechloromonas sp. A34, assembly GCF_026261605.1. NCBI lineage: Bacteria > Pseudomonadati > Pseudomonadota > Betaproteobacteria > Rhodocyclales > Azonexaceae > Dechloromonas > Dechloromonas sp. A34. The sequence continues at coordinate 4,659,167 of NZ_CP102486.1, read as the reverse complement.
TAGACCGGGCTGGTGGTCAGCGGCTGGCGAATCGCCGTTTGATGCCCCTCGCCGCCGGTGACATTGACCCAGACGCCGGGCACCTGGCCCATGATCTCGGAGGGGTGGCTCGGGCGGACTTCGCGCAGGGTCTTTTCCTTGATGACGCCGATGCTGGCCGGGGTTTCCGCAACCAGCTGCCCCTCGCGGGTGGCGGTGACGGTGACTTCGCCGAGGGCCTGATCAGCGGCAGCGGCTCGCGCCGGCATAACGGCAGCCAACAGAGCCAGCGCCAACGGGGGCATTGCGGAATTCTTCATCATCGAATCCTAATTGATGTGTATCAAAAAATGCTTATGAAACAAATATTTAGGATTGAATGGTACGTTCCGGGCTGGGGTGCCCGGAATGCGGCAAATTGTCGCACCCAGGCCGGTTATGTCACCTCAATAGGCGGTGGCGGCCAGGTCGACCTGAAAACTGCGCGTCGCATGAACGCCGGCAATTCGGAGGGGGGCCAGGACCCGGGCCCTTTCGAGGCTCTTGATGATGCGCGAGATGGTTTCAAAGCGCAGGTCGGTGATGTCGGCGATATCCTGCCGGGTCGGCAGCACGACCTGGCCGGCGCTGTCGGTGAGCAGGCGGATCAGGCCGATCACGCGGTCGACCGCCTGGCCGCCGCGCAGGGCGACGATGTCGGCGGCCCGCCGCTGGGCGATGGTCAGCGATGCGAGCAGCGCTTCGCCGGCGATGGCGGGTTCGCCTTCGGGCCACGGGTTCAGTTCGCAACGGGTGAGGGCTGAGGCGGTGAAGGTATAGCAGCCGAAGAGCAGGGTCTCGCAACCGAGGATGTCGCCGCCAATGGCGAGACTGGCGAAGGTCGTTTCGCCATTGATGGTGGGTGTATCGAGGCGGACGACGCCGTGCCGGACGCGCCAGGCCAGACCGTCGCCGCCGGCTTGGTAAATGGCTTGACCGGCTTCGAGGGTGCGTGACAGGCGTATCCCAGGCTTGCTGCTGCGCTCGTTCGATGGCAGTGGGCACATGATGGAACTCCTGGCGAAAAGTGCGGAAAGCCCCGCCGGATAGCGGGGCTCTGCGGACGGCGGGATCAGTGGATTCAATCAGAAACTCAGATTCAGTCCCGCATAGATCGAGCGCCCCATTCCGGGCACGCCGATGCCGTGGGGGACGCCGTTGATGCTCATGGTCGTTCCCTGGCCGGTATAGGCGCCGCCGGTCGGTTGGTAGTAGAACTTGTCGAAGAGGTTCTCGATGCCGAGGTCGAGGCGCACCTTAGGCCAGGTGTAGCTGGTGCGCATATTGACCACGCCGAACCCGGATGTCCGGATTTCGTTGCGGACATCCGAAACCGCCCGCTTGCCGGTTACCCCCAGAACTTCGAGCCCACTGTCCCAGCTGCCGAAGTGGTGGGTCAGTGTCAGCTTGGCGTTGAGTGGCATGATGTTGTAGAGGTTGTCGCCGGTTTCGCGGTTTTTGCCGTCTGTGTAGTTCAGCAGGCCGCGCAGCCCGAAGTCGCCGAGACTGGTGTTGGCCAGCGGCATGCGCCCGGAGAGGTCGAGACCGAACAGGCGGGCCGACTGGTTGGCGTACTGGAGAACCACGAACTGGTTGGTCGTGATCCGGTTGGCCGCAGTGCAGGCTGCACCGGTTGTGCACCGGATGGCGTCGATGTAGTCGGCGACGTGCGTGTAGAAGGGCGTTGCCTTCAGTTCGTAGCTGCGGTCGGCTGTATGCAGGTCGACGGTGGCGGAAAGGGTATGAGCTTTTTCCGGCTTCAGGTCGAGGTTGCCGATGTAGCCGTTACCGTCGCCGACAAAATTGTTCATGACAGCGGCCATTGCCCAGGTCGACCAGGTGTAGCGTTCATAGAGATTGGGCGAGCGGACTTTACGCGCGAAACCGAATTCGATATCGGCATTGAGGCTGGCGCTGTAGCGGCCGAGAGCCGTGACTTCCCAGTTGTCGTCGCTGCGTTCGTGGCGGCGGGCGTTGAAGGCATTGGCATCGACAAACTGGTTGCCGGTCGCGGCGGGTGCCGTGTTGTATCCGCGAACGTTGCCGGCATCCATCTGCACGCGTTCGTAGCGGACACCGAGCAGCGCTAGCCACTGCGGGGCGAAACGGGATTCCCATTCGCCGAACAGTGCGCTGCGGTCGCGCTGGCCATCGCTGATGTTCTCGAAGGTGCCGGGCCACATGCCGGCCCCTGAGGCCGGCCACCAGTCATCCAGGCGATAGCGGAGATACAGCCCTCCGAGACGGATCAGGTTTTGTGGATCGAGGTCGACATCGGTCTTGAAATTCAGTCCGCTGGTCGTGCTCCGCGTATACATCGGCATGCCGGCGGCGCAGGTTGCGCTGGGCGGGGAACAAGGCGTGCCGTTGAGCGCCGTCGCGCCGCCCGTGGCGGTGCCGTACCAGAAACGCTTGTCGTCGCCGAAATCCATGAAGTGATCGACTTTCTCGTGGAAAGCGCGCATTTCCAGCGCGCCCCAGGCGAACTGCCCAAGGTAGCGCAGGTTGAAGCGCTTCTGCTTGTTGTCGAGCATGTCCATGCGCTGGTTCGGGTAGAGCTGTTCGGGAACTTCCTGATAGCCGATCCGGGCATCGAGCAGATGGTTGCCGCCCTTGATTGCAAAGCCCAGGGTATGGGTGCGGGTTTCATAGGCCGTCGATCCGACCTCGTCCTGGGCCAGTGTGTGGCCGGCGCGACCGCTGACCGTGGTCCTCTTGAAGTCACCGCCGGCCTTGAAGTTATCCGCCTTTGCCCAAGCGCCGCTATAGCTCAGGTTGAAATTCTCGCTGGCGGCGGTTGCCGAGAGGTTGGCGCCGACGGCGTTGCCGTTGCTGCGGTAGAAACTGCCGACTTCGCCCCGGGTCTGCATGCCCTGGCCGGCGGTAGCGAAAACCGGCGCCTTCGACTCGGCGATGATCGTGCCGCCGATGCTGTCGCCGCCGAGGCTAACCGGCGTAATGCCGGCGTAGACCTTCAGCTTGCCGACATTGGTCGGGTCGATATAGGACAGCGGCGGGTTCATGTGGTTGGGACAGGAGGCGATGAAATCCATCCCGTCGACCTGGATGCGCAGGCGGTCATCGGCCATGCCGTGAATGATCGGCAGGCTGGAGGTGCCGCCGGCACCCTGCAACGCAACTCCAGGAACGTCACGGAGCAGGCTGGCGGTGTCGCTGCTCGCCGGGCGGAGTTGTTGCAACCGGCCGTCGCCGACGGCTGTCGATACGGGTGCTTCGCGCCCGGCTTTGACGATGACCTCGTCAAGCACCGGCGCCGGCCGGGTTTGGGCACTGACCGAATGCGGCGCGCTACCGGCGCAAACGAGTGCAATCGTCGCTGCCAGCGGACGGATGCGAAACCCCATGACAAACCCCCTCGACTCTTGATTTTTGAGGCGCGAATTGTCGAGGGATAGTCGGGTGGCGGGAATGTGGCAAATCGTCGCGCGACAATCTGCCGCAGGCAGTTGCGCCGGCCGGGGCCGGCGACTGCAGGGGGTCTCTTAGCCTTGCTTCAAGCCTGCGAAATAGGCGTCGGCGGCGGCGACCGTCGCGGCGATGTCGGTTGCGCTGTGAGCCGCTGAGACGAAGCCGGCCTCGAAGGCCGAGGGGGCGAAGTAGTGGCCGGCATCGAGCATGGCGTGGAAGAAGCGGTTGAAGGCTTCCTTGTCGCAGGCCAGCACTTCGTCGTAGGTGCTCGGGCAACGCTCCGCGAAATAGAGGCCGAACATGCCGCCGACGTTCTGGGCGGCGAAGGCGACGCCATGCTTCCGGGCGGCGCCGACCAGGCCGTCGCACAGGGACTGGGTCTTGGCGGTCAGCGCTTCGTAGAAGCCGGGAGCCTGGATCAGCTTCAGCGTGGCCAGCCCGGCGGCCGTCGCGATCGGGTTGCCGGACAGCGTGCCGGCCTGATAGACCGGGCCGAGCGGGGCGATCTGTTCCATGATCTCGCGCTTGCCGCCGAAGGCGCCGAGCGGCATGCCGCCGCCGACCACCTTGCCGAAGGTGGACAGGTCGGGGGTGATGCCATAGAGGCCCTGGGCGCTCTTCAGGCCGACCCGGAAGCCGGTCATCACTTCGTCGAAAATCAGCACAGCGCCGTGTTGGGTGCATTGCTCGCGCATCGCCTTGAGGAATTCCGGGGTCGGGGCGATCAGGTTCATGTTGCCAACCACCGGCTCGACGATCACGGCGGCGATCCGGTCGCCGTGTTTGGCGAAGGCGTCGGCCAGTTGCTGCGGGTCGTTGTAGGCGAGGACCATGGTGTGCTGGGCGAGATCATCAGGCACACCGCTCGAGGACGGGTTGCCGAAAGTCAGCAGGCCGGAGCCGGCCTTGACCAGCAGGCTGTCGGAATGGCCGTGGTAGCAGCCTTCGAATTTGATCAGGATGTCACGCCCGGTATAGCCGCGAGCCAGCCGGATGGCGCTCATCGTCGCTTCGGTGCCCGAGGAAACCAGACGCACCATGTCCATTGACGGCACCAGCTCGCAGAGCAGGTCGGCGATGTCGACTTCCTTTTCGGTCGGCGCGCCGAAGGACAGGCCGTCGACCACAGCAGCCTGGACGGCGGCGATCACCTCGGGGTGGGCGTGACCGAGGATCATCGGCCCCCAGGAACCGACGTAATCGACGTACCACTTGCCGTCGGCGTCCTGCACCTTGGGCCCGACTCCCTTCTGGAAGAAGCAGGGGGTACCGCCGACCGAGCGGAAGGCGCGGACCGGCGAATTGACGCCGCCGGGAATGTGGCGCTGGGCGCGTTCGAACAGTTGCTGGTTGCGTGAGGTCATGGCGTGGCTTCCTCGAAAAGACGTTGGTAGGCGGCGGCTCGGGCAGCGATGTCCGGCGCGTTGAAGAGGTCGGTGATGACGGCGAGCAAGTCGGCGCCGGCGGCGATCAGCGGCGGCGCATTGGCCAGCGTGATGCCGCCGATGGCGCAGCGCGCCGCACCCAGTGCACCGGCCTGGCGGAACAGGTCGAGCCCGGCACATGCCGCATCGGGCTTGGTCGGCGACGGATAGACGGCGCCGAAGGCGACATAGTCGACGCCGGCCGCGGCGGCGGCCCGGGCGGCGGCGAAATCGGCATAGCACGATGCCCCGAGAATTTTGTCCGGGCCGAGAATGGCGCGGGCGGCAATCAGGTCGCCGTCTTCCTGGCCGAGATGCACGCCGTCGGCGTCGATCAGGAAGGCCAGGGCGAGGTCGTCGTTGATCAGCAAGCGGGCGGCGAAGCGTCGGGTCAGGGCGCGCAGGGCCCGGGCGCGGGCGACGCGCTCGGGCATGGCGCTGGTCTTGTCGCGGAACTGGACGATGCGGCAGCCCCCGGTCAGCGCCGCCTCGACATCGGCCAGCAGGCGGGCGCCGTCGGCACAATCCGGAGTGATGGCGTAGAGGCCCCGCAACTTATGCATCGGCAGCCTTGGCGGCGTCGCCGGGCTCGGCCGGCTCGGCGTCGTCATCGTTGGCGCGCGCCCAGAAGAAACGATCCGGGATGAACTGGCCCATGCCGCCACGGAAACCGTTCTTCAGCGTCTGCCAGGTGTAATCCTGGGCGTCGCGCACGGCATCCTCGACGCTGGCGCCGCCGGCGATGCAGCCGGCAATCGCCGAGGCCAGCGTGCAGCCCGAGCCGTGAAAGCTGCCCGGCAGGCGCTCCCAGCGGTCGCGGCGGATGACGCCGTCGGTGCTGTACAGCGTATTGACGACCTCGGGCGTGTTTTCGTGGGTGCCGGTGATCAATACATATTGCGCGCCCATTTCGATCAGGCGCTGGGCGCAGACATCGATCGACGGCTCTCCCTCGTCGTCGTCGCTTTCGGCCAGGCGGCGGGCTTCGGGGGCGTTGGGGGTAAGTAGCGTGGTCTGCGGCAAAAGCATTTCGCGGATGGCCGAAATGATTTCCTCGCCGGAAAGCTCGTCGCCGCGGCCGGACGCGAGCACCGGATCGAAGATCAAGGGGGTTTCCGGGTAATCGGAAACGATCTCGGCCACCGCCAGCACGTTTTCGACGCTGCCCAGCACGCCGATCTTGAAGGCGGCCACCGGCATGTCTTCAAGTACCGTGCGTGCCTGTTGCTCGACCAGTTCGGCGCTGACCGGATGCACGCTCTGGACGCCGACGGTGTCCTGCACGGTCAAGGCGGTGACGGCCGTCAACGGGTGGCAGCCCAGGCTGGCCAAGGTCAGGATGTCGGCCTGGACCCCGGCCCCGGATGAGGGGTCGCTGGCGGCAAAGACCAGTACCTGGGGCGGGCTGGGGGGCGTTGTGATGCTGGAGTTCATGGCTGTTCGCGCCGTTGGCGGGCGCGAAAGGGATTGGGTAAGATGAGACCGATTTTATCCGAATCTCGCGACACCCCGACTCCGCGATCCGCAATTCCCGACGCGTTTTTCGGAGTTGTGTTGAATTTATACTTCCGTAGTATGATGCGCCGATAGTAAAAGTGCCATTTACAGGCCAGGGGACAGGGAAATTGGCTGATTTATCCAGACTGCGTGGCGTCAGGGTTATGGTCATTGACGACAGCAACACCATACGGCGCAGCGCCGAGATTTTTCTCGTGCAGGCCGGGTGCCAAGTTGTTCTCGCCGAAGACGGCTTCGACGCCCTCGCCAAGATCGCCGACCACCAACCCAGCGTGATCTTCTGCGACATCATGATGCCGCGTCTCGACGGCTATCAAACCTGTTCGCTGATCAAGAAGAATCCCCGTTTCAAGTCCACGCCGGTGATCATGTTGTCCTCAAAGGACGGCCTTTTCGACCGGGCGCGTGGCCGGATGGTCGGTTCCGACCAATATCTGACCAAGCCTTTCACCAAAGACAGCCTGCTGCAAACGGTCGCCACCTTTGCCTTGCCGGCCGAGCCAGAATCCAACCAGTAGTCCAGGGAGCAATCATGCCCGTCAAGAACATCCTCGTTGTCGACGATTCCGCTACCGAGCGTTTTTTTACCGTCGATTTGCTGGTCAAGGCCGGCTATCAGGTCATCACCGCCGAGAACGGTGAAGAAGGCATCGCCAAAGCCAAGGCCCACAAGCCAGACCTGATCCTGATGGATGTCGTGATGCCCGGCCTCAACGGCTACCAGGCCACCCGGACGCTGACCCGCGACGAGGAGACCAAGGGCATTCCGGTCATCGTCTGTACTTCCAAGGGGCAGGAAACCGACAAGATCTGGGGCTTGCGCCAGGGGGCGGTCGACTATCTCGTCAAACCGCTGAACCCTGAAGAGTTGTTGCAGCGGGTTGCTGCACTGCCCTGATCAATGGCCAGAAAAACCAGTCTTCGCGATTTTCAGGAGTACCTGGCGGTCCGCCTGACCACCGCAGCCCAAGGGAAAGGCTCGTCTTCCTGGCTGGGCATCGAGGCCGGCAACGAGGTCTGGCTGGTTGACCTTTCGGACGGCGGGGAAATCGTTCAGGCCCCGCAGCTGGCTCCGGTGCCGCTGACCCGGGCCTGGTTTGCCGGGATTGCCAATATTCGCGGCAACCTGCATGCCGTGACCGATTTTTCCGTATTTCGTGGTGGTCCGCCGACGCCGCAGAACGCCAATGCGCGTTTGTTGCTGATCGGCGTCAAGCACGGGGCAAATGCTGCGCTCCTGGTATCGCGCATGCTTGGCTTGAAGAATCCGGAAGATTTCACGCCGGCAGAACCGGATGCATCGACCCCGGCGTGGGGGGCGCAGCGCTACGCGGATACGCAGGGCAAGATCTGGCGAAAACTCTCGGTACGCGAACTGCTTGCCGATCACGATTTCATGAATATCGGGGTCTGACGCGGGCACCTGGCCCCTGACCCCAAGCGGAGGATTCCATGGCTTTCAGTTTCAAACTCCCGAAACTCGGTGCAGCCGGCAAGGGCGGCGCGGCAGCACTGATGACTGTCTCGGCCGATCTTCCGGGCGGTGACAGCGGCGTTTCAGGAAAATTGCAATTGCCCGGTTTCCTGGCCAAGCAGCCCGTCATCCAGCAGATGAAAACCCTTGGCGCCATTTTTGTCGCGCTACTGCTCCTGATTGCCGCCCTGGTTTTCCACGACAATCGCGAGTCGACCCACGGTACCGCCTACATCTCGGCCTCCGGCGAAATGCGCATGCTGTCGCAGCGCCTGGCCAAGGCTTCGCTGCTCGCCCTGCAAGGCAACGTGGTCGCGTTCACGCAGTTGAAGGAATCCCGTGAAACCTTCTCCCAACTGCTTGACCGTCTGACTTCCGGTGGCGAGATCAGCGGCGTTGGTGTTCCCAGCTCTCCCAGTAATGTCCGTCCGCAACTCGAGGCCTTGACCGAGCGTTGGTCGGTGACCGACAAGGACGCCCTGACCGTGATCGATCAGGAAAAGAACCTGGTGGCGCTCGGCACTAGCGTGGCGGTTATCGACAACAAGAACTCCGTGATGTTTGACCTGACCGAGCAACTGGCAGCCTTGAAACTGCAATCCGGGTCATCGGCGCGGGAAATCGCGATGGCCAATCAGCTCGTGATGCTGACTCAGCGCATCGCCAAGAACGCTTCCGCCTTGCGAGTCGGCGACGAAATCAATCCCGAGGTCGCCTTCCTGCTTGGCAAGGATACCAATGCCTTCCGCGACCTGCTGCAAGGTCTGGCCAAGGGGGCCAACGATGCCGACAGCCGCGAGAAGCTGAGTGCTCTCGAAGGCGCCTTCAAGGAATATCAGGACGCCATTGCCAGCATTCTCGGCAACATGCAGCCCCTGGTGCTTTCCAAGCAGGCCGGTTCACGGATTTTCCGCGAAAGCGAGGATCTGCTGAAGGCGACTGACAATTTGGCAGTCGGCTATCAGGCCGGCCTGGCCGAACGTGGCCTGTATGTCGTGCTCTTGATTTTGCTGACCGTGGCGGCCTTGGCGACTTTGGCCTTGCTCGCCAAGATCTACCTTGAGGACTCCAGCCGCCGGGCACAGGCTGCCGAGCAACAACGTCATGCCTCGGAACAGGTCAATCGTGAAAACCAGGACGCCATTCTGCGTCTGATGAACGAACTGGGCGACCTCGCCGACGGCGATCTGACCGTCACGGCGACGGTGAGCGAGAACATTACCGGCGCCATCGCCGACTCGATCAACTACACCATTGAAGAACTGCGCGTGCTGGTCGGCCGGATCAACGATGCGGCCAACCGGGTGACGGCGGCGACCGAAATCGCCCGCCAGACTTCGGCCGAACTGCTCGATGCTGCCGAGCGGCAGTCCAGCGAAATTCAGGAAGCCGGCCAGTCGGCCCTCGACATGGCGCGCTCGATGAGCGAGGTTTCCGGCAACGCGACGCAGTCGGCTCAGGTTGCCCGGCAGTCGCTGATGGCTGCGGAAAAGGGGACGCAGGCCGTGCAGGATTCGATCAAGGGCATGAACGAAATTCGCAACCAGATTCAGGAAACCTCGAAGCGGATCAAGCGCCTCGGCGAAAGCTCGCAGGAGATCGGCGAAATCGTGGAACTGATTTCCGATATTACAGAACAGACCAACGTGCTGGCCTTGAACGCCGCCATCCAGGCCGCTTCGGCCGGCGATGCAGGGCGCGGCTTTACCGTCGTTGCCGAGGAAGTGCAGCGCCTGGCTGAACGCTCGGCGGAAGCGACCAAGCAGATCGCGGCGATCGTCAAAACCATTCAGACCGATACCCAGGACGCCGTGTCGGCCATGGAACAATCGACCCAGGGGGTGGTTGAAGGGGCCAAGCTGTCCGACGCCGCCGGTCAGGCGCTGTCCGAGATTGGCGACGTGTCGCGCAATCTGGCCGACCTGATTCAGAGCATCTCGACCTCGACCCAGAATCAGGCCGATTCGGCCACCGACGTGGCGCGCCTGATGCAGGACATCCTGCACGTCACCGAACAAACCACGGCCGGTACCCAGCGCACGGCGCAGGCGGTGGACGAACTGACCGCCCTGGCTTCCGAACTGAAGGGTTCGGTCGCCGGCTTCAAGGTGGACTGACAGGCAACGCGAGAGACTATGAACGCGGCAACTGCATTTGATTTGGGCCCACTCACCTGGGTCAAGGGCGAAATCGATCTGGCGCTGCAAAGGGCCGAGGAGGCGCTTGGCCAGTACGAATCCGGTGCTGATGCCACGTCGTTGAAGTTCTGTCGCACCCACGTGCACCAGGTCTATGGCGCGCTGTCGATCGTCGGCCTGGATGGTGTCACCCAACTTGTCGAGTCGCTTGAAGCCCTGTTGGTGGCATTCGAGGAAGGTCGCCTGAGCGCGGACGACTCCGGGGTTGCCGTCTTGCGCCAGGTATTGGCCGGCCTGCGCCAGTATCTGGACGACCTGATGGTCGGCGAGCCGAACCAGCCACTTCGCCTGTTGCCGCTTTATCAGGCGCTGGCCAGCGCACGGGGGCAGGCCGCCTTCCATGCCAGCGATCTGTTCTACCCCGACCTGTCGTTGCGTCCGCCGCGACGGGCGGCAACCGAGGCATTGGCGCCGGAGGAATTGAAACAGGTACTGAAGTCGGCGCGCATGGGCTATCAGAAGGGGTTGCTGCAAATGCTGCGCAATCCGGCAGGCGCCGAGAGCGGGCGGCAAATGATGCGCGATGCCCTGGCCAGTATCGAGGCACATCAAGAGAATCCGTCGGCCCGTGCCTTCTGGTGGGTCGCTCTGGCTTTCCTCGAGGCATTGGCCGATCCGGCACTGAATGCCGATCTGTCAGTCCGTTATCTCTGTTCGCGGATCGATGCCCAGATACGCCGCCTGCTGAACGGTTCGAACAATGTTGCCGAACGGGTGATGCGCGAGGCTCTATATTACGTTGCCCAGGCACCGGCCGATCTGACCCCGCTGATCGCCGACGTGCAATCGACGTTCGCCCTGCCCGAATTGATCCCCCTGGCGGCAGCGTCGAATGTTGCACTACCGCAGGAAGCCGCGTTGCGAAAACTGCGCGAGGTATTGGCAGCGACCGAAGAGTTCTGGAACAAATTCTGTACCGGCAATGCGGGAAGCATGGCCGGATTTGCCGACAATGCGCGCAACTGTGCCCAGTTGACCGAGGAAATCGGCCAGACCGATCTCAAGCGTCTCGGCCAGGGACTCGGCGCCGTCGCCAGCTGGCTGGCCGAAGATCCGAAACGTTACAGCGATACGGTGGCCATGGAGGTCGCCACTACCATCCTGTTGCTGCAGAATGCCCAGGAGGGTTTCAAGCGGCTCGGCACCGATTTCGCCCAACAAGTCGATCTGATGATCGCCCGTCTGTACGCCTGCATCGCTGGCAAGCCGGCCTCGGCCGACGAGGGCATTCCCCTGCTCGACGAAATGACACGGCGCGCACAGGAGAAGCTGCTGATCGGCCAGGTCGGACGGGAAATCCAGAACAACCTCGCCCAGATCGAACAGTCGCTCGATGCCTTTTTCCGCGATCCGGCCAAGGGGCACGATCTCGCCCAGCTCGACGCGCCGCTCAAGCAGGTCGGGGGCGCGCTGGCGATGCTTGGCCATTTCGGCGCGGTCAGCAATCTCAATGAATGCAGTGCACGCATCCGCCAATTCGCCGACCCAGATTACCAGCCGGCCAGTGCCGATTTCGAGGCAGTTGCCGAACAGCTTTCCTTGATCGGCTTCTTTGTAGACTCGCTGCAGCACGGGGAAAACGATTTCGATGCCTTTGTCCGCCGGATGGACGGTGAACCGTCGCCCCGTGCGTTTGAAGAGGGGGAATTCGAGGCTACGCCTGCTCCGACCGTCGAGGCACAACTGGCGCAGCAGGCCCGGGAAACCCATGCCCTGGTCGAAGCACTGAAGGAGGCGCCGCAGGATCTCCGCCTGCAGGACGAAATCAAGCAGAACCTGCAGGCGATCCAGAAGGATGCCGATCTCGTCGCCAACCATGAACTGGGCGAGACGGCCAAGGCCGCTCTCGAAGCCTTGGAGGCCGGGGTAGTGCCCGATGCCGCAGTCGACGCGGCACTGTCCGGGCTGATGCCGCAAATGCCGGCGGCGCCCAAGCCTTCCGCCGAAACGCTGCAGTTGGCCGAATCCAGCCACGAGGAAATCGATGCTGAACTGCTCGCCATCTTCCTTGAGGAAGCCGGCGAGGTCCTGGCGGCGATCGGCGAGCAGCGTGAAATTCTGCTGGCCGATCCCCACAACGTCGATGCGCTGACCACGATTCGTCGCTCAGCCCACACCCTGAAGGGTAGCGGCCGCATGGTCGGCCTTACCGATCTCGGCGAAACCGCCTGGGAGATGGAGCAGACCCTCAATTTGTGGCTGCGCCAGGATCAGGCGGTGACGCCCGAATTGATGGGTATGATCGGCGACGCGCATCAGTTGTTTTCGGTCTGGGTCGAACACCTCGAATCGGGCGATGGACTGGCTCCCGATACCGCGGCATTTGTCGCGCTGGCAGGCCGTTTGCGAGGCGTGGAGCCGCTGCCCGTCGCAGTCCTACCACCGATCCCCGAAATGGTCAGCGCCCCCCTCGAGCCTGAGCCGTCCATCCAGTTGATCGAATTGCCGGAGCCAGAAGAGTCCTTCGATGCGGTATCGATGGTGCTCGATTTGTCGATGCTTGACGAACAACCGGCTCCCGAACTGCCGGTCATCGCGGAGGCTCCGCCCAACGAAGAGCCGCTGCACTTGTCCGAGGCTGCGATCGAGATCGAGTCCGACGCTCTTCTCGTACAGGAAGAACTGCCGCAGCCCGTCGAGGAAGCGCTTCCGCCTTCGGTTACCGCCTCGCCGACGCTGTACGATATCTTCCGCGAAGAAGCCCGCGGCTATCTGCAGACACTGATCGACAGCTACGCCGAACTCGATGCCAAGCCGCTGGAGCCAACGACCTTCGAGATGACGCGCGCCGCCCATACCCTCGGCGGCATTGCGGCGACGGTTGGATTGATGCCGCTCAACCGCCTAGCCAGTGCGTTGGAACACGCCCTGCTGCGCCGTGACAATTCGGCTCACCCTGACAGCATCGAGGGGCTGGAAACGGTTCGCCAGGCGATCATCACGTTGGAAAGCATGTTTGCCGGGCTTGCCCAGCAGCAGGAACCCCAGGAACAAAGTCAACTGGTCGCGGCCCTGGAAGACGTGTTTAGCGCGCCGGTCGTCGTTCCGGCCACACCATCGCCTGCCGGTGCGGAAATCATCACCCTCCCCGGCCTGGCCCTGGAAGAGCCTGCAGTTGCCAGCGAGCCGATTCCGGCAGCACCGGCACAGCCCGTGCCGCATCTGACCGATGAACTCGATGAGCAATTGCTCCCCATCTTCCTCGAAGAAGCCGCCGACCAGCTGCGCGATCTGACTGCCCAGCTCCGGGCCTGGCGTGCCGATCCGGCCGGGGAAGCCGCGCCGCACGCCATTGCCCGCCTGCTGCATACCTTCAAGGGCAATGCCCGGATGGCCGGGGCGATGAATCTCGGCGAGGTAACGCACCAACTCGAGACGCGGGTTGACGAGGTAATGCGCGGTGGCAAGGCCAGCCCGATCTTCATCGATGAAATCGAGAACGGTTGCGATGTTCTCGACCAAGCCGTCGAGCGCTTGCGCGCCGGCCCTCAGGAGGCAGTCGTTGAAGCCCCGGCAGTGGTGAGCGAAGCCGCTGCGGTCGCCAGCACGGCCCCGGCGGCGGTCGTCGTCGATGCCGAACACGAAGCCGAGGGCGGCGGACAGCGGGCGACGCTGCGCGTCCGCGCCGACTTGATCGATCGCCTGGTCAACGAAGCCGGTGAGTTGTCCATTGCCCGGACGCGGATTGAAGGTGAAATGCGCAGCCTGAAAACTTCGCTGCTCGACCTGACCGAAAACGTCATCCGTCTGCGCCGCCAGTTGCGCGAAATTGAAATTCAGGCCGAAGGCCAGATTCAGGCGCGCGTTGCCCATACGCCGGAAGGTCAGGCTGAATTCGACCCGCTCGAACTCGATCGTTTCACCCGCTTCCAGGAACTGACCCGCTTCATGGCCGAATCGGTCAATGACGTGGCGACCGTTCAGCAGAACCTGTTGAAGAATCTCGACGATGCCAACGCGGCGATTCTTGCCCAGTCACGCCTGAATCGTGGTCTGCAGCAGGAACTGATGGGCGTGCGGATGATTCCGTTCGCCAGTCAGGACGAGCGTCTCTACCGCATCGTCCGGCAGACGGCGAAGGATGTCGGCAAGCGGGCCAACCTCGACATCGTTGGCGGCCAGGTCGAAATCGACCGTTCGGTCCTCGACAAGATGCTGGCGCCGATCGAACACATGCTGCGCAATGCCATCACGCATGGCATTGAATCCCGGGAGCAACGTCTTGCCGCCGGCAAGCCGGAAGTCGGCGAAATCACGCTGGCCCTGGCCCAGGAAGGCAACGAAATCATCCTGTCCTTGTCCGATGACGGCAAGGGGCTGGATGTCGAACGCATCCGAGTACGGGCCGAGGCCATGGGCCTGCTGCAACCCGGCCAGGTGACCGAAGACGCAACGCTGCTCGATTTCATCTTTCAGCCCGGTTTCTCGACGGCCAGCGAGCTTACCCAGCTCGCCGGTCGCGGTGTCGGCATGGACGTGGTCAAGACCGAGGTAACCGAGCTCGGCGGCCGGGTCGAAATCATGTCCAGGCCGGGTCAGGGAACCACCTTCCGCCTCTACCTGCCGCTCACCCTGGCGGTGACGCAGACCTTGCTGGTGCGAGTTGGCACCCATCTCTATGCCGTGCCGTCGACCATGATCGAGCAGGTCATGGAGATGAAGGAAAAGCAGCTCGCCGCACTGCGCGAAAAAGGCGAGGCCGAATGGCAAGGCAACCACTACCCGCTGCATTTTCTCAGCCATCTACTTGGCGATGCCGATGCTGTGCCGGAAGTGCGTCGCCGCTACTGGGTCTTGCTGCTACGTTCAGGTAGCCAACGTGTCGCCATTCAGGTCGATGAACTCCAGGGCAACCAGGAAGTCGTCGTCAAGAATATCGGCGCCCAGCTCGCCCGCGTCGTCGGTATCGCGGGTGCTACCGTATTGGGCGATGGCCGTGTCGTCCTGATCCTCAATCCGGTCGCCCTGGTCAGCCGGACGCCGGTCATCAGCCTGCAGTCGGCAGAAGGTGCACCGATCGCGGCGGCACACGTCGAAGCCAGGTCGCCGACAGTCATGGTGGTCGATGACTCGCTGACCGTGCGCAAGATCACCAGCCGCCTGCTCGCCCGCGAAGGCTATGAGGTGATTCTGGCCAAGGATGGGGTCGATGCGCTGGAGCAGTTGATCGACTTCACGCCGGACGTCATTCTCTCTGACATCGAGATGCCACGAATGGACGGTTTCGATTTCGTGCGCAACCTGCGAGCCGACGAGCGGCTGAAATCGCTGCCGGTGATCATGATCACCTCGCGGACGGCCGACAAGCACCGCAACTACGCCTTCGAGATCGGCGCCAACCACTACCTCGGCAAGCCCTACGACGAGGAAGAACTGCTCCGCTTGGTTGCAGGTTTTATCAAGGCCAAGGCCGGCGCTTAACTGGCTTTTCTGATCACGCCATAGCGGGCTAGGGTTTTTTCTCTGGCCTGCGCGTGGTCGACGATCGGTCCCGGGTAGTCGCGACCGATGACGACTCCCGCACGCTCCTGCTCGTCTTGGCTCATCCGCCACGGCGAGTGGATGTATTTGTCCGGTACTGCGGCCAGTTCGGGGACGTAACGGCGGATGAACCGGCCCTCTGGATCGAATTTTTCCGACTGGGTTATCGGATTGAAGATGCGGAAATAAGGTTGCGCGTCGCAGCCGCTGGATGACGCCCATTGCCAGCCGCCATTGTTGGCCGAGAGATCGAAGTCGTTGAGCTGCTTGGCGAAATATCGTTCGCCCAGCCGCCAGTCGATGCCGAGATCCTTGCTCAGGAAAGAGGCGACGATCATGCGCAAGCGGTTGTGCATCCAGCCGCTGAAGTTCAACTGGCGCATCGCGGCATCGACCAGCGGATAGCCGGTGCGCCCGGCGCACCAGGCGGCCAGCCCCGCCGGCCAGTCTTCCCAGGCAATTGCATCGTATTCCGGCTTGAAAGCCCGGCCAACAATCTGCGGGAAATGGTCGAGGATCATGAAGTAAAAATCACGCCAGATTAGTTCGCTGAGCCAGCTGTCGGCACCGTTCGCCAGTGCGCCGCGGACCAGTTCGCGAATCGAAATGGTGCCGAAACGCAGGTGGATCGAAAGGTAGGAAACGCCCTTGAGTGCAGGGAAGTCGCGCAGGCTGGCATAGCGCTTGATGCGCCCGGCGGAAAACTCCTCCCACAGGGTGCCTGCCCCCGCCATGCCGGGCTGGATGCCGAGTTCGAGGAGGTCGGTATTCTCGAAACCGATCTCAGCCAGCGCCGGCACGCCGGCCAGTTCGTGGCTGGCGAGTTCCCCCTGCCCGGCGTAAGCAGCGCAGTCGGCCGCCGTCAGGCGCTTCAGCCAGGCATTCTTGTATGGGGTGAATACCGTGAACGGTCTGCCGGCCTGGGTCAGCACTTCGTCACCATCAAAAATTGCCTGGTCCTTAAAGTGTTGGAAGGCGATCCCGCATTCGGCCAGCCGCCTGGCGACCTCGGTGTCGCGCTGCTTGGCCGCCGGTTCGTAATCGCGGTTAGCAAATACCTTGTCGATCCCCAGTTGCTGCGCCAGTGCGGGGATTTCTTCCTGTGCCCGGCCCTGGCGAACGATCAGGCCGCCGCCCCGGGCGCGCAGGGCAGTGTCCAGTTCGACCAGCGACTCACGAATGAAATGCACGCGCCGGTCCTGCCGATTGAGGAGCGCATCGAGAATCTCGCGATCGAAGACAAAGGCGCAATACACCTGCTGTGCCTCGCCCAAGGCCGCGCTCAGCGCGGCGTGGTCATGGTCGCGCAGGTCACGGCGAAACCAGACGAGGGCTTTTTCGTTATTCATGGTTGGTTTGTACCTCGACGGCGATTAAAATTCCACCAATGGACAGCGTCAACCTCACCGATAACTTCCTGATCGCCATGCCGACGCTGGAAGACCCCTATTTCTCCAACGCCCTCGTTTATATCTGCGAACACAATGAGAACGGCGCGCTGGGAATTATCGTCAACCGGCCGATTGACATGAATCTGGCCGGCTTGTTCGAGAAGATCGAAATCAAGCTCGAAGCCGAGAGTCTGGCCAACCTGCCTGTCTATTTCGGCGGCCCGGTCCAGCTCGATCGCGGTTTCGTCCTGCACCGCCCGGTCGGTAGCTGGCAATCGACGCTGGCTATCAACAGCGAGGTTGGATTGACCAGTTCGCGCGACGTCCTGGCCTCGGTGGGCAGCGCCGGCCTGCCGGCGGAAATCCTCGTCACCCTCGGCTACGCCGGCTGGGATGCCGGGCAGCTCGAAGAAGAACTGGCGCAGAATTCCTGGCTGACCGTGCCGGCCAAGGCCAGCATCCTGTTCGACCTGCCGCCCGAAGAGCGCCTGCCAGCAGCGATGCAGAAGCTCGGCATCAGTTTCACACAACTCTCCGACACCGCTGGGCATGCCTGAAGGCACGGTCCTGGCCTTTGATTTCGGCGAGAAACGCATTGGCGTCGCTACCGGCGAAACGCTGCTCGGCAGTGCCCATCCCCTGACGGTGATCCACGCTGAATCGAACGACGACCGTTTTGCGGCGATCGGCAAACTTGTCGCCGAATGGCAGCCGGTGCTGCTGGTCGTCGGCCTGCCGACTCATGCCGACGGCACGCCGCACGAGATGACCCGCCTGGCCCGCAAGTTCGCCGAACGCCTACAGCGCCGCTTCAAGCTGCCGGTCGGCTTCGCTGACGAGCGCCTGACTTCGCTCGATGCCGAAACCCGTCTGCGCGAAACCGGCCGCAACAGCAAATCGGCCAAACCGCTGCTCGACGCGGTGGCCGCCCAACTCATCCTTCAAACCTGGTTCGAAAGCCCGCACCATGTCATCCCTGCCCCAATCTCTGCCTGACGCCGAGGCCCAGTGTCGCCAGTTGGCCGACCTGATCCGTCCGCATCTTGGCCGCCAGCCGGCGCTGATCGGCATTTACAGCGGCGGTGCCTGGATCGCCGAGCGCCTCAAGGAACTCCTCGGTCTGCCCGAAGATATCGGCCTGATCGACGTTTCCTTCTACCGCGACGATTTCGCCGAGAAGGGCCTGCACCCCCAGGTCAAGCCGACGGTGATTCCTTTCGATGTCGAAGGTCGCCACCTGATCCTGGTCGACGACGTGCTCTATACCGGACGCACGACCCGCGCCGCGCTCAACGAGCTGTTCGACTACGGTCGCCCGGCCTCGGTGGCCATGGCGGTGCTGGCCGACCGCGGCGGGCGCGAGCTGCCGATCGGGGCCAGCTATTGTGTTTGGGATGTCGATTTGGCGGCCGGGCAGAATCTGGTGCTCGGCAAGCAGGACGATGGTCAACTCGCCTGGAGACTGGAAAATGTTTAACCCGCAGTTGAACAAGGATGGTCAACTCACTCACCTGCTGACCATCGAAGGTTTGCCGCAGGCGATTCTGACGCAGATTCTCGATACCGCGGCCTCCTTCATGGAAGTCTCGGCGCGCGAGGTCAAGAAGGTGCCGCTGCTGCGCGGCAAGAGCGTCTTCAACCTGTTCTTCGAGAACTCGACGCGCACCCGCACTACCTTTGAGATCGCCGCCAAGCGCCTCTCGGCTGATGTCATCAACCTCGATATCAACAAGTCGTCCACGGCCAAGGGCGAGACCCTGCTCGACACCATCGACAACCTGTGCGCCATGCACGCCAACCTGTTTGTCGTGCGCCATGCCTCGAGCGGCGCCCCCTTCCTGATTGCCGAGCACCTCCACCGGATTGGGCGCGACGACGTGCATGTCGTCAATGCCGGCGACGGTCGCCATGCCCACCCGACGCAGGGCCTGCTCGACATGTACACCATCCGCCACTACAAGAAGGATTTCACGCAGCTGCGCGTCGCCATCGTCGGCGATATCCTGCATTCGCGGGTGGCGCGCTCCGACATCCACGCCTTGACCACTCTCGGTGTCCCCGAAGTTCGCGCCATCGGCCCGGAAACCCTGCTTCCCAAGCATCTCGACAAGCTCGGCGTGCATGTCTTCCACGACATGAACGAAGGCTTGAAGGACGTCGACGTGATCATCATGCTGCGCTTGCAGAACGAACGGATGACCGGCGCCCTGCTGCCCTCGGCCGGTGAATACTTCCGTCACTACGGCCTGACGCCGCAGAAGCTGGCCCTGGCCAGCCCGGACGCCATCGTGATGCACCCGGGGCCGATGAACCGCGGCGTCGAAATCCACTCGGCAGTGGCCGACGGCACGCAGGCCGTGATCCTGCCCCAGGTCACCTTCGGCATTGCCGTGCGCATGGCCGTCATGAGCATCGTTGCGGGGAACTGACATGCAGATCGAAATCAAGAATGGTCGCCTGATCGACCCGAAAAATGGCGTTGATCGCAGTACTTCCGTATTCATCGTCGACGGCAAGGTCGCCGGGCTGGGCCAAGTGCCGGCCGGTTTCTCTGCCGAGCGGACCATCGATGCCGCCGGCTGCATCGTCTGCCCGGGGCTGATTGATCTCGGCGCCCGCCTGAACAGCATCGAAGCCGAACTCGCCGCCGCCGTCGCCGGGGCGTGACCTCGCTGGTCGTGCCCCGGATGCCGATCCGCCGCTCGACGAGCCGGAACTGGCCGACCGCCTGGTGCATCGCGCCAAGGAAATCGGCAAGGCCCGCGTCCTGCCGCTCGGCGCCCTGACCCTCGGCCTTAACGGCGAGCGCCTGGCGGAACTGGCCGGCCTCAAGAAAGCCGGTTGTGTCGCCTTCTCGCAGGCCAACAAACCGGTGGTCGATACCGAAGCCCTGCTCCGCGCCATGGAGTACGCAGCCACGTTCGATTTCGCCATCTGGCTGCAGGCCCAGGACTACTGGCTGGCCCGCAACGGCATCGCGCATGAAGGCGAAGTTGCCAGCCGGCTGGGCCTGGCCGGCATCCCGGTCGCCGCCGAAACCATCGCCATCGCCACCATCGTCCAGCTGGTACGCGATACCGGCTGTCGCGTCCATTTGACCCGCCTTTCGTCCGCAGCCGGCGTCACCCTGGTCAAGCAGGCCATCGACGAAGGGCTGCCGCTGAGTTTCGATATCGGTGTGCATCACCTGCTGCTGACCGAAAACGATATCGGCTTCTTCAATCCACACGCCCGCTTCAGCCCGCCGCTGCGCACCCAGGCCGACCGCCAGGCGCTGTCGAATGCCGCCGCCGCCGGCATTGCCGCGATCTGCTCGGACCACACGCCGGTCGGCGCCGACGACAAGCTGCTGCCCTTCGGTGAAGCCAAGCCCGGTGCTACCGGACTTGAAGTCCTGCTGCCGTTGACCTTGAAATGGGCGGAGGCGGCCGGCGTCGGCTTGAGCGACGCGCTGGCCCGCATCACCTCGGCGCCGGCCCGGACCCTGGGCCTGGCCAGCGGGCAGTTGGGTATTGGCGCCGTGGCCGACATCTGTATCTTCGATTCGGAAGCCACCTGGCAACTGACGCCGGAGGCGCTCAAGAGCCGGGGCAAGAATTCACCCTGGCTAGGCTACATGATGAGCGGCAAGGTCAAGACGACGATGGTCGGGGGGCGGGTCGTCTTCGGCGAGTGATCCAATCGTGTTTCATGTTTAGCTATTTGGAATATTAATTTAGAATAAAAAAGCCTCGTCGCGGATGCGGCGAGGCTTTTTTCAATTAATCCGGAGGGCAACTCGATGAAACGTATCCTGATCGCGATCATGCTGTGCCTGGCCAGCATCAGCCTGGCGTTCGCCGCAGTCAATATCAACACCGCCAGCGTCGATGAACTCGATGCCGTCAAGGGCATCGGCCCGAGCAAAGCCAAGGCCATCGTCGATTACCGCAGCAAGAACGGGCAATTCAAGTCGGTGGACGACCTCAAGGGGGTCAAGGGTTTTGGCGAGAAAAGCGTCGCCCGGCTGCGCGGCGAACTGACGGTCGGCGATTCGGCAAGCCCAGCGGTCAAGTCGGCGAAAAAATAGTCACTCCCTGGCCGACTGACCGGCCGGGCCGGTCAGTCGGCCACCAGACGGGCGACCGCTGCCGCCGTGGCGCCCGTCACTTCCAGCACCTTGCGCCGGGAGGTCTGGCCGCTTTTCAGCAGCACCGCCGATTTCGCCAGGCCCAGGGTTTCGGCGACGAAACGGAGCAGCGCCTCGTTGGCCTTGCCGTCTACCGGGGGCGCGGCGAGGCGGATTTTCAGGGCGTCGCCATGGCGTCCGGCAATTTCGGTTTTCTTGGCGCCGGGCTGGATGTGCAGGGTCAGCGTGATGTGGCCGTCGTTGGCGACGCGAAACCAATCCTCGCTCACAGGAACATCAGAACGACTTGCAGTAGCAGGATAGCGACCAGCGGTGAGAGATCGATGCCCGAAATGAGCGGCACGAAGCGGCGGATCGGGTCGAGCAGCGGCCGGGTCAGTTGATGCGTCGGAGCGGACAGCGGCGAATAGGGATTGATCCACGACAGCACGGCTTGCAGGATCAGGGCGCCGATCAGGATGTATACCGCCAAGCGTAGCAGCCCGCGGATGGCAATCCAAGCCACCATCAGCGCCACCGATGCGGGGTCAGCCTCGATGACATGCCCGGAGGCACCTACGATCAGGCCGGCCAGCAGCAGTTGCAGGGCAAAGGCCGCGAACAGGCTGGACCAATCGAGCCCGGCAATGCCGGGAATGAAGCGGCGCAGCGGCTTGACCGCCCAGTTGGTCAGCGCGACCACGAAATTGCCGAGCTGGCCGGCAAAGGAGACGCGCATTACCTGCATCATGAAGCGCAACAGGAACAGTGCGCAGAAAAAGCTGACGACCGCGTCGAGCAAAAAGACAATGGCTTGCATGGTCAGGCGGCGCCGAGCAGTTTGCCCAGTTCCTGGCCGCGCGCTTCGGCTGCCATGACGCCAGCGATGATGCCTTCCTTGACGCCTCGTTCGGCCATCGTGCGCAGTGCGGCTTCCGTCGTGCCACCCTTGGAGGTGACGCGCTCGCGCAGCACCGAGGCCGGCTCGGTCGATTGGGCGGCGAGGGCCGCCGCGCCCTGGACCGTTTCGATCGCCAGCTGGCGACCCTGCTCGGGCGTGAAGCCAAGGTCCGCCGCCGCCTGCTGCAGGGCTTCGATGAACAAAAAGACGTAGGCCGGACCGCTGCCGGAAAGGGCGGTCACGCCATCCATCCGGCCCTCCTCTGCTATCCAGACCGTGCTGCCGACGGCGCTCAAAACATGGTCGGCGGCCGCCCGTTCCTCGGCGCTGACTTCCGGCAACGGACAGAGGCCGGTGATGCCGGCGCCGATCAGGGCCGGGGTATTCGGCATGCAGCGAACGATCTTGCGATGGCCGCCGAGGAAACCTGACAGGGTGGCCAGATCGAGTCCGGCGGCGATGCTGACGACCAGCGCCGGGCCGAGTTTGCCGGCGAGCGGCGCGACCGCCTCCTTCATCTGCTGCGGCTTGACTGCCAGCACCAGCAGATCGCCGGCCGATCCCAGTTGGGATGCCGATTCGACACAGTTGACCGCGTAGGCTTGGGTCAGCTTGCTGCGTGCTTCGGTGCCGGGGTCGATGACCGTGATGTCCGTGGCGACAAAGCCTTGTTTCAACATGCCGCCAATCAGCGCGTTGGCCATATTGCCGCCGCCCAGGAAGGTAATTTTCATGCGTAATTTCTCTCACCAAAAATGGCCGTGCCGATGCGGACGATGGTCGCACCTTCGGCAATGGCTGCTTCAAGATCGTGGGACATGCCCATGGAAAGGGTATCGAGCGGCAATCCCGCCGCCTGAATCCGGTTGTAGATTTCCCGCACCTGTCTGAATGGAAGGCATTGTGACGCGTAGTCGTCAGTCGGTTCGGGGATCGCCATCAGGCCCCGCAAGCGCAGCCCGGGCAGACGAGAAACCGCTTCGCATAAAGCACGGGTTTCATCAGGAGCACAACCGCTTTTGCTCGACTCGCCGGAAACATTGACTTGGACGCAGACATGGAGCGGTGGCAAATAGGCCGGACGCTGCGCCGAGAGGCGCTCGGCGACCTTCAGCCGCTCGATGGAATGGACCCAGTCGAAGCGTTCGGCAACCAGGCGCGTCTTGTTGCTTTGCAGTGGGCCGATGAAGTGCCACTCCAGACGCCGGGCGGCCGTTTCAACAATCTTGTCGACGCCTTCCTGGACATAATTCTCGCCAAAAGACCGCTGTCCGGCCGCGGCGGCTTCGAGTACGCAGCTTAGTGGCCAGGTCTTGCTGACGGCCAGCAGCTGGACGGTTTCGGGCGAACGCCCGGCTGCCTTGGCGGCTGTGGCAATCCGCGCCCGGACGGCTTGCAGGTTGCTGGCGATTGCGCTCATAATCAATAGGAATTTCCGAATAATTTCAGTATACACGCGCCCCGAGGACGATTCGCATGGACATCACCGAACTGCTGGCCTTCAGCGTCAAGAACAAGGCCTCCGATCTTCATTTGTCCTCCGGCTTGCCACCGATGATTCGCGTCCATGGCGATGTCCGTCGCATCAATCTGCCGGCCATGGAGCACAAGGATGTGCACGGCATGGTGTATGACATCATGAACGATGGTCAGCGCAAGATTTATGAAGAAACGCTGGAGTGCGACTTTTCATTTGAAATTCCCAATCTGGCGCGCTTCCGGGTCAATGCCTTCAATCAGCAGCGGGGAGCCGGTGCCGTCTTCCGGACCATTCCCTCCAAGGTGCTGACCCTGGAGGAGTTGAATTGCCCGAAAATCTTCAAGGACATTTCCGAGTACCCACGCGGCATCGTGCTGGTTACCGGGCCAACCGGTTCCGGCAAATCGACGACGCTGGCCGCCATGGTCAACCATGTCAATGAAAACGACTACGGGCATATCCTGACCGTCGAGGATCCGATCGAATTCGTCCATGAGGCTAAAAAGTGCCTGATCAACCAGCGTGAAGTCGGGCCGCACACGCTGTCCTTTTCCAACGCCCTGCGCTCGGCCTTGCGCGAAGACCCGGACGTCATTCTGGTCGGCGAAATGCGCGACCTGGAAACCATCCGCCTGGCGCTGACCGCGGCCGAAACCGGTCACCTGGTGTTCGGGACGCTGCATACCTCGTCGGCGGCGAAGACGGTGGACCGCATCGTCGACGTTTTCCCGGCTGCGGAAAAGGAAATGGTTCGTTCGATGCTCTCCGAATCGCTGCGGGCCGTCATTTCGCAGACATTGTTGAAGACCAAGGATGGTCAGGGCCGGGTCGCGGCCCATGAAATCATGATCGGCACGCCAGCCATCCGCAATCTGATCCGCGAGAACAAGGTGGCACAGATGTATTCGGCGATCCAGACCGGCCAGAATTTCGGGATGCAGACCCTCGACCAGAATCTGCTGGAAATGGTCCGTCGCAACATCGTTTCCAGCGCCGAGGCGCGTAACAAGGCTGCCAACAAGGACGCCTTCCCGGGCTGAGCGTTGGCCAATAACCAATTCAAGGGGTAGTTATGGAACGCGATCAGGCAATGAAATTCATGCACGATCTTTTGCGGCTGATGTCGCAAAAGAAAGGCTCGGACCTTTTCATCACCGCTGGCTTTCCGCCCGCGATCAAGATCGACGGCAAGATCACGCCGGTCTCGAATCAGGTGCTGACCGCCTCGCACACCGCCGAACTGGCCCGTTCGATCATGAATGATCGCCAGGCCGCCGAGTTCGAGGCGACCAAGGAATGCAACTTCGCGATTTCGCCGGCCGGCATCGGGCGCTTCCGGGTCAATGCGCTGGTCCAGCAGGGGCGCGTCGGCGTCGTCTGCCGGACGATCAACATGAGCATCCCAACCCTTGACGAGCTGCAGTTGCCGCCGGTGCTGAAGGACCTGGCGATGACCAAGCGCGGCCTGATCATCTTCGTCGGTGGTACCGGTACCGGCAAGACGACCTCGCTGGCGGCCCTGGTCGATTACCGCAACGAGAACACCTACGGCCACATCATCACGATCGAGGATCCGATCGAATACGTGCATGAACACAAGAACTGCATCGTCACCCAGCGCGAAGTTGGCGTCGATACCGATGACTGGGGTCCGGCGCTGAAGAACACTCTGCGTCAGGCGCCGGACGTCATCCTGATGGGCGAGATTCGTGACCGCAACACCATGGACTATGCCATCGCCTTCGCCGAAACCGGTCACCTCGATATCGTCTGATAAAGGAACTGCCATGAAACGACTGCTCAACACCGGTTTTGCCCTGTGCCTCTCCCTGGCAGCAGTCGTGGCCCAGGCCGGGGCGCTCGATGCCATTTCTGCCGGCGATGCCAGCGCCGGGGTCAAGGAGGCCCTGGCCAAGGGGGCCGACTATGCAGTGGCTTCGCTTGGCAAGGACAACGGCTTTCTCGGCAACAGCAAGGTCAAGATCCCGCTGCCCGGCTACCTGCAGAAGGCCGAAAAGGGCATGCGCATGTTCGGCATGGGCAAGCAGGCCGACGAACTGGTCAACACCATGAACCACGCCGCGGAGAATGCCGTAGCCGAGGCCAAGCCGATTCTCACCGATTCGATCAGGAAGATGAGCGTGCAGGACGCCAAGGGCATCCTGACCGGTGGCGAGGACAGCGTAACGCAGTATTTCAAGCGGACCTCGACCGAACAGCTGAGCCAGAAATTCACGCCGATCGTCAAGGCGGAGACCAAGAAGCTGCAACTGGCCGAGCAGTACAACAATTATGCCGGCAAGGCTGCCAGTGCCGGGCTGATCGACCAGAAGGACGCCGACATCGACAGCTACGTCACCCAGAAGGCCATGGACGGGCTGTTCCTGATGATCGCCGAGGAAGAGAAAAAGCTGCGCGCCAATCCGGTTGGCGCCGGCAGTGATCTGCTGAAAAAGGTCTTCGGCGCGCTGTAAATTAAAGCTGGCGGTGGATTTGGTCGTTGACGGACTCAGGAGTCCGTCACATGAAACTGAGCCGCCTCGAATCCACCACCCAGAACCACTCCCCGGAAGCGGTCGAGCGCGGACATCGGCTGGCCGGTGAGCGTATTCGCCGGGTCGAGGCCATGGAAGGCATCGAGGGCGATCGCCAGCGCAGCCTGCAACAGGAAATTGCCGAGGTCGATCCGAAGGCCATCGGTCCTTTCGCGGGGGCTGGTCATGTGCTCGAAGACGCCCGGGCCGTGGCCGCCGAGCTGACTCTGCTCGGCACCAGTGCCAGCGGGCTTCTCAAGCTGCGGGCCTTGAGCATCCCGGTCGAGTGGATCGACGATAAGGCCTGAGTCGGCTGGCCCTTGGGTTAAAATTCCGCTCCCAAAACCTACGCCCCGCTTGCCGGGGCGTCGCCATTCATGTCCGGCCTCAATCCCCAGCAACGCGAAGCAATCCATTACCTCGACGGCCCTTTGCTGGTGCTGGCGGGTGCCGGCTCGGGTAAGACGCGGGTGATCACCCAGAAAATAGCCTATTTGGTCCAGGATTGCGGCTTCCAGCCGCGCAACGTGGCGGCCATCACCTTCACCAACAAGGCGGCGAAGGAAATGCAGGAGCGGATCGGCAAGATTCTCGCCAAGCCGCTGGCCGACCAGCTGCAGATCTCGACCTTCCACTCGCTCGGCGTGCGCATCCTGCGCGAAGAGGCGAAGGCACTGGGCTACAAGCCACGCTTCTCGATTTTCGACTCGGCCGATTGCGCGGCGATCATCGGCGATGTCGCGCAAACGGTGGACAAGGGCACCCTGCGCCATCTGCAAGCGATCATCTCCAACTGGAAAAATGGGCTGGTGACGCCGGAAGCAGCGCGCCATCTAGCCGCCGACGAGCACCAAGTCCTCGCCGCCCATGCCTACCTGTCCTACGAGGCGACACTGAAAGCCTACCAGGCGGTCGATTTCGACGACCTGATCGGCCTGCCGGTGGTGCTGTTCCAGCAGCATCCGGAGATCGCCGACAAATGGCAGAACCGCCTGCGCTACCTGCTGGTCGATGAATACCAGGACACCAATGCCTGCCAGTACCAGTTGCTCAAGCTGCTGACCGGCGTCCGTGCCCAGTTCACGGCGGTCGGCGACGACGATCAGGCGATCTATGGCTGGCGCGGCGCCGATATCGAGAACCTGAAGAAGCTGCCGGCCGAGTTTCCGGCCCTCAAGGTCATCAAGCTCGAACAGAATTACCGCTCGACGGTGCGCATCCTGAAGGCGGCCAACAACGTCATCTCGCACAACGAGAAGCTGTTCGACAAGAAACTGTGGTCCGAGCTCGGTCATGGCGAGCAGATCACCGTTACCGCCTGCCGCGACAACGATGCCGAGGCCGAGGGCGTGGTCATGAAGCTGCAGGCGCACCGTTTCGAGCATCGCAGCAAGTTCAAGGATTACGCCATCCTCTATCGCTCGAACCACCAGGCGCGCGGCTTCGAGGAATACCTGCGCGACCACCGTATTCCCTACCTGCTGTCCGGCGGCAAGTCCTTCTTCGACAAGGCGGAAATCAAGGACATCATTTCCTACCTGCGCCTGCTGACCAACGAGGACGACGATCCGGCCTTCATCCGGGCGGCCACGACACCCAAGCGTGGCATCGGAGCGGCGACTCTGCAGGTGCTCGGCACTTATGCCGGTGAGCGCCATATCTCCCTGTTCCAGGCCGCCTTCGAGGAGGGTTTCGCCCAGCGCGTGCAGGCCCGCCAGCAGGAACCACTGCTCGAGTTCTGCCAGTTCATCAACCGCATTCAGGAGCGGGCCGTGCGCGAGCCGGCCCACCAGGTGCTGCCCGATCTGCTGAAAGCCATCGACTACGAGACCTTCCTCTACGACCACGAAGAGGAGCGCACGGCGCAGACGCGCTGGGGCAACGTCTGCGAGTTCGCCAATTGGCTGAACAAGAAGGGCGAACAGGATGGCAAGACGCTGATCGACCTGACCCAGAGCATTGCCCTGATCAACATGCTGGACAAGCAGAACGACGAGGAGGTCGATGCCGTCCAGCTGTCGACCCTGCATGCCGCCAAGGGCCTGGAGTACAAGCATGTCTTCCTGGTCGGGGTCGAGGAAGGCATCCTGCCCCATCGCGAATCGCTCGATCCGGCCAAGATCGAGGAGGAACGCCGGCTGATGTATGTCGGCATCACGCGCGCCCAGCACTCGCTGAACATCTCCTGGTGCGAGCGGCGAAAGCAGATGCGCGAGTTCATTCCCTGCGAACCGTCGCGTTTCATCGACGAAATGGGCCGCGAGGATATCCGCTTCGCCGGCGGCAAGCAGGACGGGCCGAGCGACAAGGCTACCGGCAGCGCCCGCCTTGATGCGATGAAGGCCATGCTGGCCGGCAACAAGCCTTAACGGCTTGGTCACACCGCGTTACAGCGGGTTACCTTCTCCATGACATCCGGGCAACAAGGGCCCGCGTTATTCGGCACAAGGCAGCGCAATTTCGCAAAGCCGGATGAAACACCGAATAAACCCGTTCAAGGAGAATCAAAATGACCAAGCAACTGATCGCCCTCGCCATCGCCGCTGCTTTTGGCATTGCCCATGCTGCCGACGTCAAGCCGGCCGAAGTCAAACCCGCTGCGGCGACGGTTGCGGCGACGGCCAAGGCCGAAGTGACGAAGACGGCCGAAGCACCGAAAGCCGAAGTCAAGACTTCGGAAGCCAAGCCGGCAGCTATTGCCGAAGTGAAGACGGATGCTGCGAAGCCGACCGAGAAGAAGGTCAAGAAGACCAAGAAGGCTGCCGAGCCGGTTGCCGCTGAAGCCGCCAAGGTTGAGGCTCCGAAGGCTTTGGAACCGGCAAAAAAATAATTCCCGCCAGGGAAATCAGCATCGGCCCTCCAAAAGCCGATCTGGCCGGGGCACCGACGAGGTGCCCTTTTTTATGTCCACGAAAAAGGGAGGCCGTGGCCTCCCTTGATTTACGTCGAGCGTGGCTTACTTGACCTTGCTCAGCATGTAGTCGACGGCGCCCTTGATTTCCTCGTCGGACAGGCTGGAGCCACCCTTCGGCGGCATGGCGTTCTTGCCGCCGATGGCACTCTTGTACAGCGCTTCCTTGCCGGTGGCCAGGCGCGGGGCCCAGGCGCCCTTGTCGTCGAGTTTCGGTGCGCCGGCAGCGCCGGTGTTGTGGCAGGCACCGCACACGGTGTTGAAGACGGTTGCGCCATCCTTCGGGGCTCCGCTGGTGGCCGGTGCCGCCTTGGCCAGTTCGAACTTGGCGACCGGTTGGATGCGGACTTCAGCCTCATCGTTGCCTCCTGCGGAATCGGCTGCCGAGGTGGTTTTCTTGACGGACAGCGGGAAGATGATGGCGATCAAGATGATCGCGACAATGATCGTTGCCCACATGATGCCCTTGGATGAGTGCTTCTCGGCCATGCTGATTTACCCCAATACGGAAAAATAAAAGTCCGAAATTATAACGGCTTGAGATAGATCAACGAGCAGGGCAAAAAAAACCCCGCCGGAGGCGGGGTTGGAAATTCTCGAAAGGGGGGATTTCGAGAGGAGGGGTTCAATGCACAACTGCAGTGTAGGTTTTTGCCTCGACCGGGTCTGTCGTCCTTTCGTAGCCTTGTGTAACAAAATGTGGCTGGCATGTTGCATTGCGGCATGACAAGTTGTCGCCGCTTGCCTACAGTGGTGAGGCCAAATCCAGCGGTGTTTCGGCGTTCAGCAGTTGTTCAACTTCTGAGCAACCGGAGTGCTTCGATTCTGTCTAAAAACGATACATTGCACACAAAAAGGCCGACTGGCGACAGTTTTCCGGTGGGCATGGATTTTGCGAAACTGACCGACCAGCAGAGGGTCGCTTCCAGCGACGCCTCTTTCGAAGGTAATCATTCATGGAGGAGACGCCATGCAGAAGTCGCTACACATCGATCCGGCCAAGTGCACCGGCTGTTTACAGTGCGAAATGGCTTGCTCATTCGAGCATACGGGCACGATCAACCCGTCGAAATCCCGTATCAAGGTTTTCAGTTTCGAGCATGAGGGGCGCAAGGTGCCCTATACCTGCACCCAGTGTTCCGATGCCTGGTGTATGAACTCCTGCCCGGTCGAAGCGATCGTCATCGACGCCGCCACCGGGGCCAAGGTGGTCAAGGAAGCGATCTGTGTTGGCTGCAAGGTGTGCACCATCGCCTGCCCGTTCGGCACGGTCAATTACATGGCCGATGTTGGCAAGGTCCAGAAATGCGACCTCTGCGCTGGCGATCCGAAATGCGTCAGCGCCTGCCCGACCGCCGCCATCACCTATGTCGACGCCGACTGGACCGGCCTGGAGCGCATGCGCGCCTGGGCCGCGAAGGCGAACACTTCGGCCGTTGCCGCTTAAGGAGGAAAAGAATATGGGTTGGAATCGTAAAGTCCTGCGCGTCAATCTCACCGCCGGCACCTGCACTCCCGAACCGCTGAACATGGCCTGGGCCAATGATTTCCTGGGCTCGCGCGGCCTCGGTACCAAATATCTGTGCGAAGAAATCGACCCGAAGGTCGATCCCTTGTCGCCCGACAACAAGCTGATCATGGCGACCGGCCCGTTGACCGGCACCATGGCGTCGACCGGTGGTCGTTATACGGTAATCACCAAGGGGCCGCTGACCGGCGCGATCGCCTGTTCCAATTCGGGCGGCTTCTTTGGCGCCGAGATGAAATTCGCCGGTTGGGACATGATCATTTTCGAAGGCAGGTCGCCGAAGCCGGTCTATCTGTTCGTCGAGAACGATGTGGCCGAACTGCGCGATGCCGCGCATCTGTGGGGCAAGACCACCTGGGTTACCGAAGAGACGATCAAGAAGCTGCATCAGGACCCGCAGATTCGCGTCTCCTCGATCGGCCGCTCGGGCGAGAACGGCGTGCTGTTCTCCTGCGTGGTCAATGACCTGCACCGCGCCGCCGGCCGTTCCGGGGTGGGCGCCGTGATGGGCTCGAAGAACCTCAAGGCGGTGGCCATCCGCGGCACCAAGGGAGTTTCCGGCATCAAGGACTTCCCGGGCTTCCTCGCCGCCACCCAGGCGGCCAAGAAGGTGCTGGCCGATAACGCGGTGACCGGCCAGGGCCTGCCCAAGTACGGTACCCAAGTGCTGATGAACGTGATCAACGAAATTGGCGCCCTGCCGACGCGCAATCACCGTGACGTGCAATTCGAAGAAGCCGGTCAGATCTCGGCCGAAGCCATGCACGAGAAGCGCCCGACCGATGGCAAGGCGCACCTGCTGACCAATGCCGCCTGTTTCGGCTGCACGATCGCCTGCGGACGGATTTCGCAACTCGATCAGGGCCACTTCACGGTGGTCAACAAGCCCGAATACTGGGGTGCATCGGGCGGGTTGGAATACGAATCGGCGTGGTCGCTCGGCGCTTCGAACGGGGTCGGCGATCTCGAAGCCCTGCAGTACGCCAACATGGTCTGTAACGAAGACGGCTTCGACCCGATCACCTTCGGCGCCACCGTCTCGGCAATCATGGAGCTCTACGAGATGGGCGTCCTGACCAAGGAACAGATCGGCATCGAAGCGCCCTTCGGTTCGGCCAAGGCGCTGGCCTATCTGGCCGAAATCACGGCCCGTGGCGAAGGCTTTGGCAAGGAAGTCGGGCTCGGCTCGAAGCGCCTGGCCGCCAAGTATGGTCACCCCGAGCTGTCGATGAGCGTCAAGGGCCTGGAATTCCCCGCCTACGACGGGCGTGCCATTCAGGGTATGGGTCTCAATTATGCGACCTCGAACCGCGGTGCCTGCCATGTGCGCGGCTATACCGTGGCCTCCGAAGTGCTCGGCATTCCGGTCAAGACCGATCCGCTGGTCACCGAAGGCAAGCCTGGCCTGGTCAAGGCTTTCCAGGATGCGACGACGATTTTCGATTCGGCCGGGGTTTGCCTCTTTACCTCCTTCGCCTGGACGGTGGCCGATGTGCAACCCCAGTTGCAGGCCGCCTGCGAAGGCGACTGGTCGATGGAGAAGCTGACCCTGGTCGGCGAGCGAATCTGGAACCTCGAACGTCAATTCAACTTGAAGGCCGGTTTCACCAAGAAGGACGACGACCTGCCGCCACGTCTGAAGACCGAGGCGGCCAAGACCGGTCCCGCCAAGGGCCTGGTCAGCGGCGTCGAAAAGATGCTGCCGGAGTATTACGAGCTGCGCGGCTGGAATGCCGAAGGCGTGCCCGAGACGGCGACGCTGGAGCGTCTGGGCCTCTAAGGGGGCCAGACGCTGCTTGACGAGCGGGGTGGCGGTGCTGCCCCGTTTTTTCTTGATCAAGCCGGAACCCGCGCTGCAGCCAACTGACCAATCAAGAAGGAGACCGCCCAACATGAAACACATCATCCTCGGCAATGGCCCGGCCGGCGTCGTTGCCGCCGAAACGCTGCGCAAGGCGGCGCCCGACGACGAGATCCTGCTCATCGGCAACGAAGCCGAACCGCCGTATTCCCGGATGGCCATTCCTTACCTGCTCGAAGGCAACATCGACGAAGCGGGCACTTACTTGCGCAAATCGGGCGATCATTTCGAAAAGATGGGCATACGCCAGCATCGGGGTCGGGCCGTCGCCCTGAACACCGAGAAACGCACGCTGCTGTTCGACGACGGCCATTTCGAGAATTTCGACCGCTTGCTGATCGCCACCGGTTCGCATCCAGTGCGGCCACCAATCCCCGGCATCGACCTACCGGAAGTGCAGACCTGCTGGACGCTGGCCGACGCCCGCGCGATCGCGCAGATGGCGAAACCCGGTTCGCGCGTGCTGCAACTGGGGGCCGGCTTCATCGGCTGCATCATCATGGAAGCCTTGGTCAATCGCGGGGTCAGCCTGACCGTCGTCGAAATGGGGGACCGCATGGTGCCGCGCATGATGACGCCGGAGGCCGGCAGCATGATCAAGCGCTGGGTCGAGCGCCAGGGCGTCAAGGTGGTGACCAAGGCCGGAGTCGAGTTCATCGAGAAGGGCAAGAATTCGCCGCTGACCGTCGCGCTATCGACCGGTGAGCATATCGACTGCGATCTGCTGATCGTCGCGGCCGGCGTTGCACCGAATGCCGCTTTCCTCGAAGGTACATCGATCCATGTCGCCAAGGGCGTGCTGGTCGACGATTCAATGCAGACCTCGGTACCCGGCATCTATGCCGCCGGCGATGTCGCCGAGGCGCCCGACCTTTTCTCCGGCCGTCACCTGGTGGCCGCCATCCAGCCCAACGCCGCCGACCAGGCGCGCATCGCGGCCCTCAACATGGCCGGTCAGGCGGCGCGGATGAAGGGCGTGTTGGCGATCAACGTGCTCGATTCGATGGGGATGATTTCCTCTTCCTTCGGTGAGTGGCAGGGGGTGGCCGGCGGTGACGGCGTCGAACAGGCCGATGAAAGCCGTGGCCGCTACCTCAGCCTGCAGTTCCAGGAAGACGTGCTGGTCGGCGCGACGGCGATCGGCTGGACCGAGCACATCGGCGTGCTGCGCGGCCTGATCCAGGCCAAGACCCGTCTCGGAGCGTGGAAGGATAAGCTGCTGGCAGCGCCGACCCGCTTCGTCGAAGCCTATGTCGCCTGTCAGCGCTCGCCCGGTTGATGCCATGCAGGTCACGCTGAAGTTCTATGCCACGCTGGCCGATTACCTGCCGGCGGGGAGCAAGAATAACCGGGTCAATATCGAGGTCGCCGATCAGGCCACGATCAGCGCCGTCATCCAGCCCTATGCCCTGCCGCCCAAACTGACGCATCTGGTACTGGTCAATGGCGTTTTTGTACCACCGGACGAGCGGGCGACGACCTGTCTGCAGGAGGGCGATGTGCTGGCCATCTGGCCGCCAATTGCGGGTGGCTGAAGGGCCGTTTCCGTGGAGTGGCCAGCGCGTCCGGCAGATGAACAGCACGCCGGACGAGTTCCGGCGGGCGTTGGTCCAAGCCTTTGGCGATACCGTCAGCGCGACTGCCGAGGGCGTGATGCTGTCAGCCGATGGTGTGCGCCTGCACTTTGCCTTGACCAGCCAACGGCCGACGCAAATTGGTGCACTGCAAATAGCCCACCTGCACGTTGAAATCAGCGTGCAACACGGTGACGAAGCCACCGCCTGGGAACTGCTGGCGCGGGTCGACCGGGCAACCCAGCGCGGGGGCGGTTAGTACTCGATCTTGCAGATCACGACGGCGCTGGTCGGGACCTGATAGTCCGCTGCCAGCTGCGATTTGGCCATGTCTTCGATGGCCTGGCCTTCGCTGGCGACGAAACGACGCGCACCGGCGAAATCCTGCGGCAGACCGGCGCGGTCCTGGGTGAGGCGATAGTGAACTTTGACGTTCATTGCTGTTAACCTTTTATGTCTGTATGTGAATCCTGCAGGCGAATTCTAGGCAGGAATTGACGCGCCGCAATAAGGGGTTTCCACAGGTTGGGGATTGAAAATATCCCCAGTGGCCAGCGTGAATGGCGATAATGGCCGCCATTTTTCGACACCCCGGGGCAATGCGGCATGAAGGTCATCGGTTTTGCCGGCTGGTCCGGCAGCGGTAAAACGACATTGGTCGAGCGGGTCATCACTTTGCTCGAAGCACGTGGGCTTGCGGTTTCGCTGATCAAGCACGCACATCACGAGTTCGATATCGACTACGCGGGCAAGGATTCCTACCGCCACCGCCATGCCGGCTGCCGTGAGGTTCTGGTGACTTCGCTCAATCGCTGGGCGGTGATGCACGAACTGCGCGGCCGCCCTGAACTGAATCTGAGCGAGGCGCTGGCCCAGTTGTCACCCTGCGATCTGGTGCTGGTCGAGGGCTTCAAGCACGAACCGATTCCCAAAATTGAAATCTACCGGGCTGCCATCGACAAGCCCCAGCTGTTCCCGAACGACCCGCATGTCATTGCCGTGGCCAGCGATGCACCGCTCGCCACGACGCTGCCGCAGCTCGATATCAACGATCCGGGCGCGGTCGCTGCCTTTATCGTCGCCTGGTTCGAACTGCGCTGAACGGAGCTAATCGGCACCTCAAGCGCGGGCAAAGGCGCTGACGTCCACGGCGTCGAGCTGTTCCGGCCGCATGAAGCGCTCGCCGTACTGGCGCCAGATGCGGGCGTGCAGGAAGAGCTCGAACAGCTCGCCATCGATGTGCGCCGCGTCGCGCATCCGGGCCATGATGGTGAGCGCCTCGGATAACGTCTTCCCCTTCTTGTAGGGCCGGTCGACGGCGGTCAGCGCCTCGAAGATGTCGGCGATCGCCATCATCCGCGCCACCGGGCCCATCTGCTCGCGCACCAGGCGGCGCGGATAGCCGGTGCCATCCATTTTCTCGTGATGGCAGGCGGCGATTTCAGGTACCTCGCGCAGGTGCTTCGGAAAGGGCAGCGCGCTGAGCATGATGAAGGTCTGCACGATGTGCTCGTTGATCTTGTAGCGTTCCTCTTCCGCCAGCGTGCCGCGGGCGACCGCCAGGTTGTAGAGCTCGCCCTTGTTGTAGAGCAGTTCGGGCACTGGCATGCGGAAGCCCCAACGATTGTCGGGTGGCATGCGGTCCTGCGAGCGGCGCTCGAAGCGGTGTTCCGGGCGGTCGGCGAGCAGCGACTCGGTCGCCGGCAGCGCGGCTGGCGGCGTCCGTGCCTTGCGTTCCTGCTCCTCGTGCGAAATGCCGATCCGGTCGTCGAGGGTGCGCTGCCAGGTGCGGGCGGCAATCGCAGCCAGGCGGTCGAGTTTCTCCGGTGCCATGAACTCGCCGCCTTCGTTGCATTCGGCGATGAAGGCGAAGTCGTCGTCGAGTTGATGCCATTCGGCCTGCAGCCGGGCTTGCGCCTCGGTTTCCGGCTGGCCGTCCGAGATCGCCTTCAGGCACGCGATCTCGGCGTCGCGCTTGAGCACCTCGAAGCGCATCCGCACTTCGTGAATGCGGTCGTAGAGCGTTTCCAGCTTGGTCGCCTTGTCCACCACGTATTCCGGCGTCGTCACCTTGCCGCAGTCGTGCAGCCAGGCCGCGACATGCACCGCTTCCCAGCCCGCCTCGTCGAGGCGGAAATCGGCGAAGGGACCGCTGTCGACGTCGCAGGCGGCACGGGCCAGCATCTTGGTCAGTTCGGGCACCCGCGCGCAGTGACCGCCGGTATACGGGCTCTTGGCGTCGATGGCCCCGGCGATCAGCTGGATCATGGCCTCGAACAGGGCTTTCTGTGCATGGATCAGTTCCTTGTTTTCGAGCGACACGGCGGCCGAGCCGGAGAGCGCTTCGATGAAACTGAGGTGAGCCTTGTCCGATTCCTGCTGGCCGAGCAGCAGCATGGCGCCGACCAGCGTGTCCTGGCGATTGAGCAGCGGCACGGCGATCGCGTGGCTGGCACGGCTCGCCTGCACGGCCTTGTGCATCCCGAGAGCGTCAGCGTCGGCTGGCGCCAGCAGACCGCTGCGCGCCGCGCCGGCAGCCAGGGCGCTACCGAGTAGCGGGCCGGCATTGGCCACGGCGATGTTCTCCGGGCTGCCGGGCAGGGGCGAGGCATCGGCGAACAACGCCGCCGCCGGAATCAGCCGGTCCTGGTCGGCGAGATAGAGGATGCCGGCGTCGGCGCCGGCCGCGGAGAGCGTCTCGGTCAGCAGCCGGGGCAGCAGGCGGTCGAAATTGTTTTCGCCGGCAACGGCCTGGCTGATGTCGAGGAAGCGGCGAATTGTCCGCTTCATGCCGTCCATCGTCGTCGCCAGTTCGTTGATCTCGCGGACCAGCGAGTGGACCGTGATCGGCTGCGAAAAATCGAAATGGCGGATGGCCTCTGCTTCGCCGGCCAGCTTGCGCAGCGGACCGGCGATGGCGCGGGCCAGCCCCCAGGTCGCCGGGATGGCGAGCAGAATGACGAGAGCGATGGCGAGCAGCGCGTTGTGCAGCAGGCGATTGGCGGCCGTCATCAGTTCGCTGTCGGGAATCCCGGTGATCAGGTAGAGAGCGTCGGCACCCTCCAGCTTCACGGGCTGGATCGAGGTATGCCATATCTCGTTACCGACGCTCAGCGAGCGCAAGCTCGCCGACTCCGCGGCGCTGCCGGCGAGCTGTCCGGCAACTGCGCCGAAGACCGGCGACAGCTCGCCGATTCCGGCCTGGATCGGCTGGCCGTTGGGCTCCCTGGGCAGGCGGATGCCTTTGGTCGCATCCGGGTAGGCGACGGTCTGGCCGGCCCGGTTGGCGAGCACGATTTGCGAGCCGGGTGTCGGGCGTTGCCCGGCCAGCAACTCGTTGAGCGTCGCCAGGCGGATGTCGGCGCCGACCACCACCGCCTCGCCGCGGCTGGAACGACTGGCGATGGTCATCCCGACCTGGCGGGTGCTGAAAAAGACGTATGGCGGCGTCTTGATCTGGCCGCCGGCGGCCAGCGCCGCCTGGTACCAGCCGCGCTGGCGCGGGTCGTAGCCGGCCGCGTAAGCGGGCTGCTCGTCGACCCGCAGCGTTTTCAAGGCGGCGTCGAGAAAAAGGTAGCGGCCGCGGATCTGACCCGCCGAGCGGTCGATGCTCTGGACGAGATAGGCGGTCTGCTCGGGCGCATTGAAGAACTGCCGGTCGCCCGCGTCCTGTATCCGGCGCAACAGGAAGAAATCGCCATTGCCATAGCCGACATAAAGGCCGGTCAGCGCCTCGGAATCGGTCAAGGCTTCGCGCATCAGGCCGAGGTCGGCCAGGCGCTGGTCGAGCGTGGTGGCGAGCGTGATGCCGCTATGGCTGAGCAGGCGAGTGGCCATTTCGGCCGGCCCGATCAGGCTCGTGAAGGCGCTTTCGGCGTCCTTGCCGATGCGGGCGTTGATCTCGCTGGCCGTGCTCTTCAGGATGCTGCTGGCAACCGAGTGGCCGAGCCAGCCGATGAAACCGCCGATCACCAGGATCAGGATGATGAACAGCGTCGAGATATGGACGTGGAGCGGGAAGCGGCGGGTCATGGCGAGGCTCGGCAACGAGGCGGTGCAGCCATCTTAGCCCGATCGCCGGGCGCCGTCAGGGTCCGGGAGGCGTTGCCTCGAAGCGTCCGAGTTCCTCGCGGGTGTTGATGTTCTCGAAAGCCTCGGCCTCGTCGTCAAACGCCACTTCAACAATGTTCAGCGTCGAGTACCAGCGGTCGATCTTGCGCCCGCCGCTGGCCAGGAATTCGGTCAGGTGCGGCAGGACTTCGCGCCGGCACAAGCAGAACACCGGGTGCGGCTGGTCGAAAGTGCGGGCGACCGCGAGATCAGCCTTTTCTGCCGTCAACGCGGCAAACAGGCGGGAAATCAGGTCGGCCGGCAGGAAGGGCGAATCGCAGGGGGCGGTGGCGACCAGCGGATGCGTTGCTGCCGACAGCGCGGCATGCAGCCCGGCCAGCGGGCCGGCGAAATCGGGAATCTGGTCGGGCACGACGCGATGGCCGAAGGCGGCATAACGCTCGCCGTTCTGGTTGGCGTTGATCAGCAGTTCATCGACCTGCGGCGCCAGCCGTTCGACGACCCAATGCACCATCGGCCGGCCGCGCAATTCCTGCAGGCCCTTGTCGATGCCGCCCATGCGGCGGCCGAGGCCGCCGGCCAGAATGACGCCCGTGATTTTTTCGCTCATCGCTTGAACCGCTCCTCGCCGGTGAATAGCAGGTAATGCTTGCCCTGGGCGCGGCCGATCATCGTCATGCCGAGCTTCCTGGCGATTTCCCAGCCCATCTGCGTCAGGCCGGAGCGCGACACCAGGAAAGGGATGCCCATCTGGGCCGTCTTGATGACCATTTCCGAGGTCAGGCGGCCGGTCGTGTAGAAAATCTTGTCGCCACCGGCGAGGCTGTCCAGCCACATCTTGCCGGCGATGGCATCGACTGCGTTGTGACGGCCGACATCCTCGACGAACATCAGGATTTCGCTGCCCTGGGCCAGCGCGCAGCCGTGCACCGCGCCGGCCTGCTTGTAGATCGATTCGTGATGACGGACCGATTCCAGCAGGCCGTACAGGGTTTCTTCGGAAAGGCTGGCGGCGGGCGGCAGCCGGATGTCGTCGATTTCTGCCATCAGGTCGCCGAAGACCGTGCCCTGGCCGCAGCCGGTGGTCACCGTGCGTTTTTCGACGCGGCTGGCGGCGATGCCGCGGCCGTGGCGGGTGGTCACGGAAACCGCATCGACCTTCCAGTCGACCTGGACGGCGGCGATTTCATCGAGACCGCCGATCAGCCGCTGGTTACGCAGGTAGCCCAGGGCCAGCGCTTCCGGCGCGGCGCCGAGCGTCATCAGCGTGACAATTTCCTGCTTGTCGACATAGAGCGTCAGCGGGTGTTCGCCGGCAATGGCGGTCGGCACGATTTCGCCGCGCTCGTTGATGGCGTCGATCTCAAAAGTCAGCGGCCGGCTGGCCTGAGTCAGTTGGGGGCGGTTCATCGGCCGGATTCTACACGCGGCCAAACTTCGGCTATGCTGAAAAAACAGATTTCCCGAAGAGCGCCATGAAACACTTTCCCGTCGCCGTGATCATCGAAAAAACCCGCCTCGACAACCGCTGGGTCAGCGAGAAGTGGGAGGCGATCGGCGTCGTTCCGGCCTTCGATGCTGAGGTCGACGCGCCGCCGAAGAAGATTTTCGCCGACGAGCAACGCGATCAGTTTCTTGCCGGCCATTTCCCGATCGAGCTGTTCCGCGATGAAGTCGATAACTACCACCTCAACCTGACCTCGCCCGAGCCGCGGGTTTTCGTGATGTGGCGGGAAGAGGACGGTTTCGCCCTGCCCATCGAAGTCACGCTGAGCTACGGCGAAGCAGCGCGCTGGCTGGATTCCGGCGAGCACTGCGACGGCGTGCCGATGCCCCCGGAAATCGCCGACTGGCTGGGCGATTTCGTCAATACCCACTACAAGCCGGCAGTGCGGACCAAGATCAAGCGCAACGATCCGTTTGCCGGAAAACGCCAGCCATGAGCGGCTTTCTCGAACGCTGGTCGCGGCTGAAAAAGGTCGCCGACCAGGCGGCAAGCAGCGAAATCACCGATGCCGAAAGCCTGCTTGAAAACTTGACGCCGGACAGCGATTTCGGCGTCTTTATGCGCCAGGAGGTCGGCGAGGCGGTGCGCCGCAAGGCGATGAAAACCCTGTTTGCCGACCCGCACTTCAACGTGATGGATGGGCTGGACATCTACATTGACGACTATTCGATCAGCGAGCCGATTCCCGAAGCCATGATGGCGACGCTGAATCATGCGCGCACCCTGTTGTCCGATGCGCCGGCGGAAGAAACGGCAACGCCCGAAAAAACTGAAAACTGCGACATTCTGGCCGGCGATGGACAAAATGTCCCGGTGACCGCATCTGCGGCAAGCCCGCCTTCCGAAAAGCCCTGACAAGCGCCATTTTCGACCGTGTGATCGTTATGGTTTTAGAATAAAAATAAGTCATAACTATCAATGGCTTGTTGGAGCTAAAAATTTAACCAAAAGTGGTTTCCAGTGATGACCGGATAAATGGCCGTTTCTGGCACAAAGCCTGCAATGAGAGTTGACCCATTCCGAGGTCCGACCCTTGAAGCCCACTGCTGCTGCCGCCCTGTTTGCCACCGATCACCTGCCGCTGGCCGCCGCTTTTGCCGCCGCCGAAGCGCTTTTCCCGCCGGAACCGGTGCCGGCCGTCAGCATGAATGCCGAAGGCCGCCTGGTCATCGTCGGCGAGGCAGGCGTGGCACTGGGCTGGGCCGAACGGCTGGCCGGGCAGCGCGAAGTGACGGTGCTGGCCATCGGGACGGGTGCCGAACTGCCGGAAGCGGCCGAATTCGTTCTCGAAACCGGCGATCAGCTCGCATTGTCCGGCCATCTCGGCGCCTTCGTGCTGCGCTGGCAGGCTGCCGGCGTCGCGAAGCAGGCAAGTTTCGACGCCGTTCTCGACCTGTCGCCCCAGGCTTTGCTCAATCGCGTCGAACTCCCCAAGGCTATGCCGCGCCGGGCCGTGATCCGCTTGATCAGGCGCTGGCGGTTATCGACCTGCTCGGCTTCGACGGCGAATTCGAAAAGCCGCGCTACGTTGCCGTCAATGAACGGGTCTGCGCCCACAGCCGTTCGCTGAAAGCCGGCTGCAGCAACTGCCTCGACGTCTGCGCCACGGAAGCCATCGTCAGCGCCGGCGACAGCATCAAGCTCGACCCCTATCTCTGCCAGGGCTGCGGCACTTGCACCACCGTCTGCCCGTCCGGCGCGCTGAGTTTCCAGTATCCGCGGGTGGCCGATGTCGGCCTGGCGATCAAGGCGCAACTGAAGGCCTATCGCGAAGCCGGCGGCGAAAACCCCTGCGTCTTTTTCCATTCCGCCGAAGCCGGTCGCAAGCAATTGCTGGCCCTGAAACGCGCCGGCAAGACGCTGCCGGGCAACGTCATCCCGGTCGAAACCTGGAGCGCCGATGCCGTCGGGCTCGACCTGCTGCTTGGTGCCGTCGCGCTGGGCGCCTGCCAGGTCGTCGTCTTCGGGGCCGGTTCGCACGATCTTGCACCCTTGCAGCAACAGGCCAAGCTCGGGCATGCCATCCTCGGCGGCTTCGGTTATACCGGTGATTATCTGCGCATCGTCGATGCCGGCAACGCCAACTGGCTGGCCGAACTGACCGCCTGGCAGCCCGTCGCGGCCGTGCCGGCCGCCGACTTCCGACTGCTTGCCGACAAGCGGACGACGCTCGAATTCGTCATCGATCACCTGCACAAGCACGCGCCGCTCAGCGCCGAAGCCATCGCCCTGCCGGCCGGCGCGCCCTTCGGCAGCATCGCGGTCAGCGACGCCTGCACGCTGTGCATGTCCTGCACAAGCGCCTGTCCGGCCGGGGCGCTGAAGGCGGCGGCCGATGCGCCGCGTCTCTCCTTCCTGGAGCGCAACTGCCTGCAATGCGGCCTGTGCGCCAATACCTGCCCGGAACAGGCGATCACGCTGACGCCGCGCCTGTTGGTCAAGGAGCGCCGCGCCGAGCGGGTGC
Source organism: Dechloromonas sp. A34 (assembly GCF_026261605.1). Lineage (NCBI taxonomy): Bacteria > Pseudomonadati > Pseudomonadota > Betaproteobacteria > Rhodocyclales > Azonexaceae > Dechloromonas > Dechloromonas sp. A34. The sequence continues at coordinate 4,617,295 of NZ_CP102486.1, read as the reverse complement.
TCAAGGAAGCCGAAGTTTTCTGCTGTACCGCCTGCGGCAAGCCGATGGGCGCCGCGCCGACCATCATGAACATGATCGGCAAGCTGTCCGGACACAGCATGTTCGCCACGCCGGAAGCCAAGGCCCGCCTGACCATGTGCGGCGACTGCAGGGTGATCGACCTGATCAATAACGAGAAGAGTATGAAAGCCTGGGAGATGACCGAATGAGCGCCGTTCTCGAACGCGTTGCCGCCGCCCCGCAGCTGTCCGACGAGGACAAGGCCCGCGCCGAGCACTACGCCGTGCTGTCCCGCCTGTTTTCGCGGGCGGCCGATGCCGGCTTCCTGCGCCAGTTGCCGGCGCTGGCCGCCAGCTGGGGCAATGCCGAAAGCCAGCTTGGCCGCGCCTGGCTGATTCTCGGCGATGCCGCGAAAGCCATCGACGCCGAGGCGGCCGAGGAGGAATACACGCGCCTCTTCCTGACTATCGGCCGGCCGGAAGTGATGCTCTTCGGCTCCTTCTATATCGCCGGCTTCCTGATGGAAGAGCCGGTCGTCGAGTTGCGCGCCGATCTGGCCGAACTCGGCCTCGGCCGGCGTCTGGGCATCACCGAATCAGAGGATCACATCGCGGCGTTGTGCGACGTGATGCGCCACCTGATCGTCACCGGCCCGGATGCGGCCGGGCTGGCGCGGCAACAGGCATTTTTCACGCGCCATCTGGCGCCCTGGTTCGAGGCGCTGTGCGATGCCCTCGAACGGGCGCCGGAGGCCAACTTTTATCCGCGTACCGCAGCTCTGGTGCGCGCTTTTTTCGAGATCGAGCGCCTGTCGTTCGACATGCTGTAGTCCAAGTTTTGAGGAGGGGGAAATCATGAACGAGCAAAAACCTGAGAACCTGAAGCGGCGCGGCTTTCTGCTGGCCGCCGGGGTCGGCGGCACGGCGGCGGTTGCGGCTGTGGCGGTCGGCGTCAACAAGGAAGCGGCCAAGCCGCTGGCCACGGTGAGCGAGGCGGAAAAAACCGGCGGCTACGAAGAAACCCGGCACATCCGCAATTACTACCGCACGGCGCGGGTCTGAACGGAGAAAAACCATGCTGACCAGAAAAGCAAAATCCGTTTCCCGGCCTGAAGCTGGGGTCATGTTGGCCGCCAATCCGGCATCGACGGTCCCCCAAGGGGACTTCCTGCGGGGCGTGGCAAACGGCGTCCTCGCCGCGACCATGGATCGCCGCAGCTTCCTCAAGCGCTCCGGCCTGGCCGCCGGCGGTGGCGCCATCGCCAGCCAGCTGCCGTACAACATGATCGGTTCCGCCGAAGCGGCCGATGTCGCCAAGGAAAAGACCGGCGTCGAAATCAAGCGTACGGTTTGCACCCACTGCTCGGTCGGCTGCGCCGTCGATGCCGTGGTCGAAAACGGCGTCTGGGTCCGCCAGGAGCCGGTTTTCGATTCGCCGATCAATCTCGGCGCCCACTGCGCCAAGGGCGCCTCGGTGCGCGAACACGGCCACGGCGAGCATCGCCTGAAGTATCCGATGAAGCTGGTCGACGGCAAGTACAAGAAGATCAGCTGGGAAACGGCGCTCAACGAAATCGGCGACAAGCTGCTCGCCATCAGGAAGGAAAGCGGTCCGGACGCCACCTACTGGGTCGGCTCGTCGAAGCACAGTAACGAGCAGGCCTACATGTTCCGCAAGTTCGTGTCCTTCTTCGGCACCAACAACATGGACCATCAGGCCCGCGTCTGCCACTCGACCACGGTCGCCGGTGTCGCCAACACCTGGGGCTATGGCGCGATGACCAACTCCTACAACGACATGCAGAATTCCAAGGCAGCGTTGTACATCGGCTCCAACGCCGCCGAAGCTCACCCGGTATCGATGCTGCACCTGCTGCATGCCAAGGAAAACGGTTGCAAGGTCGCGGTCGTCGATCCGCGTTTCACGCGCACCGCGGCCAAGGCTGACATCTTCAGCCGCATCCGTTCCGGCACCGACATTCCCTTCATCTGGGGCATGCTTTATCACATCTTCAGCAACGGCTGGGAAGACAAGGAATACCTCAAGGCCCGCGTGCACGGCATCGAGAAGGTCAAGGAAGAGGTGATGAAGTGGACGCCGGACAAGGTTCAGGACGTCACCGGCATCCCGGAAGCCGAAGTCTTCCGCATTGCCGAAATGCTGGCCAAGAACAAGCCGTCCACCGTCGTCTGGTGCATGGGGCAGACCCAGCACACGGTCGGTAACGCCAACGTCCGCGCCATGTGCATCCTGCAATTGGTCCTCGGCAATGTCGGCGTTTCCGGCGGCGGCACCAACATCTTCCGCGGTCACGACAACGTCCAGGGCGCCACCGACGTCGGCCCGAATCCGGATTCGCTGCCCGGCTACTACGGCCTCGCCGCCGGTTCTTGGAAGCACTGGTGCGCGGTGTGGGGCGTCGATTACGAGTGGGTCAAGAGCCAGTTCGCCTCGCAGGCGATGATGGAGAAATCCGGCATCACCGTGTCGCGCTGGATCGACGGCGTGCTCGAAGCCAACGAGAACATCGACCAGGATTCCAACCTGCGCGCCGTGGTGTACTGGGGCATGGCCCCGAACAGCCAGACGCGCGGCCTGGAAATGGTCGAGGCGATGAAGAAGCTCGACCTGCTGGTCGTCGTCGATCCCTACCCCTCGGCCACCGCTGCGATGTCGGCGATGATGCGCAAGGACGGCGTCTATCTGCTGCCGGCCTGCACCCAGTTCGAAACGGTCGGTTCGCGGACTGCTTCCAACCGCTCGCTGCAGTGGGGCGAGAAGGTCATCGAGCCGCTGTTCGAATCGAAGCCCGACCACACCATCATGTACGCCTTCGCCAAGAAATTCGGCTTCGAGAAGGAGTTCTGCAAGAACATCAAGGTGAACAAGGACAAGCAGGGCTGGGACGAGCCGGAAGTCGAGGACATCCTGCGCGAAATCAATAAGGGTTGCTGGACCATCGGCTATACCGGCCAGTCGCCGGAACGTCTGAAGCTGCACATGAAGAACATGCACACTTTCGACGTCAAGACGCTGCGCGCCAACGGCGGCCCCTGCGACGGCGACTACTTCGGCCTGCCCTGGCCGTGCTACGGCACGCCGGAAATGAAGCATCCGGGCACGCCCAACCTCTACGACACCTCGAAGCACGTCATGGAAGGCGGCGGCAACTTCCGCGCCAATTTCGGCGTCGAGAAGGACGGCGTTTCGCTGCTCGCCGAAGACGGCTCGGCTTCCAAGGGCGCTGATCTGCAGATGGGCTACCCGGAATTCGACCACGTGCTGCTCAAGAAACTGGGCTGGTGGGACGACCTGACCGACGACGAGAAAAAGCTGGCCGAAGGCAAGAACTGGAAGACTGACCGTTCCGGCGGCATCCAGCGCGTCGTCATGAAGGTGCATGGCTGCCATCCCTTTGGCAATGCCAAAGCGCGGGCCGTGGTCTGGAATTTCCCGGATCCCGTGCCGCTGCACCGCGAGCCGATGTATTCGCCGCGTCCGGATCTGGTCGAGAAATATCCGCAACCGGCCGACAAGAAGGTCTTCTGGCGCCTGCCGACGCTGTACAAGTCGCTGCAGGACAAGGTCAAGGATATTTCCAAGGACTTCCCCATCGTCATGACCTCCGGCCGTCTGGTCGAGTACGAGGGCGGCGGCGAGGAAACCCGATCCAACCCATGGCTGGCCGAATTGCAGCAGGAAATGTTCGCCGAAGTGAATCCGAAGGATGCCAACAATGCCGGGGTGCGCAACGGCGAGTACATGTGGGTCGAAACGCCGAGCAAGGGCCGCATGAAGCTGCGCGCCCAGGTTACCGAGCGGGTCGCGCCGGGCACCGTCTTCCTGCCCTTCCACTTCTCCGGCTGGTGGCAGGGCAAGGACATGCTCGAGTACTACCCGGAAGGCGCCGCACCCATCGTGCGTGGCGAATCGGTCAACCAGGGCACGACCTACGGTTACGACTCGGTGACCATGATGCAGGAAACCAAGACCACGCTTTGCCGCGTCGTTAAAGCCTAAGGGGGAGAACAATAATGGCACGCATGAAATTCCTGTGTGATGCGGAGCGCTGCATCGAGTGCAATGGCTGCGTCACCGCCTGCAAGAACGAACACGAACTGCCGTGGGGGGTTAACCGCCGCCGCGTCGTGACCATCAACGACGGGGTGCCGGGCGAGAAATCGATCTCGGTCTCCTGCATGCACTGCTCGGACGCACCGTGCATGGCGGTCTGCCCGACCGACTGCTTCTACAAGACCGACGAAGGCGTCGTGCTGCACAACAAGGATGCCTGCATCGGTTGCGGCTACTGCTTCTTCGCCTGCCCGTTCGGCGCGCCGCAGTTTCCGAACGGTCCGGCTGCCTTTGGCGCGCGCGGCAAGATGGACAAGTGCACCTTCTGTTCCGGTGGTCCGGAGGAAAACAATACCAAGGAAGAGTTCGAGAAATACGGCCGCAACCGCATCTCCGAAGGCAAGCTGCCGGCCTGCGCCGAAATGTGCGCCACCAAGGCCTTGCTCGCCGGCGATGCGCCGGTGATCTCCGATATCTTCCGCGACCGCGCACTGCGTCGTGGCAAGGCCGGGGATGCCGCCTGGGGTTGGACGACTGCCTACGGCAAGCCGGAACAGGTGCCTGCCGCGACCAAGGAGGGGACAAAATGAAAAAAGTCATCACAGTGGCGCTGGCCGGCGCCTTCGCTCTGAGTCTTGCTGCCTGTGGCGAATACTCTCAGGTCGCCAGCTACAAGCCGGGCAGTTACCAGGGCAAGTCGGACACCAGGCCCTGGGAAGGTGGCAAGTTCGCCGGCGACAAGCCGGCCTGGGAAGCCGCACTGGCCAACCGGGCACAAGGGCAAAACGAGTACAAGCGGGCTCAATGAGGAGTTGATGATGACGACTTCAAATTTCGCCGCGCGGCTCGGGCGCTGGCTGATCGCCGCCTGCCTGATGCTGGCCTGGGCGCTGCCGCTGCGCGCGGCAGACGCGCCGCCGGCTCAGCAACAGGCCGAGCGCCAGCAGACCCAGCCCGGCAACAACGCACCGATGTGGCGGGAAGTCCGCCAGGACAAGGCGCATTTCACCAACAATCCGGGTAATGAAGCCGGGGTGCTGATCCAGACCGGTGGCGATGCCTGGCGGCATCTGCGCAACGGACCGCTGACGCTCTACGGCGGCTGGCTGGTTATTCTGGTCGCCGCTGCGATCCTGCTCTTCTACAAGATCAAGGGGCCGCTGGCGCTGCACGACAGCCCGAGTGGCCGCCTGATCCAGCGCTTTCCGCGCTACGAGCGGGTGATCCACTGGCTGACCGCCGGCACCTTCCTGATCCTGGCGGTGACCGGGCTGGCCATCCTGTTCGGCAAGCACGTGCTGATGCCGGTCATTGGCCACAGCCTGTTCGGTTACCTGATGGTATTCGGCAAGAACGTGCACAATTTCATCGGGCCGCTCTTCGCCTTCTCGACCATCGCCATGATCGTCATCTGGGCGCGTGACAACGTCTGGCAGAACATCGATGCCCAGTGGATCACCAAGGCTGGTGGCCTGTTGAGCGGCGAACATGTGCCGTCCGGACGCTTCAACTTCGGCGAAAAGACCTGGTTCTGGATCGGCGTCACCGTGCTCGGCCTGACTGTGGCGGTTTCCGGCTTCGTGCTCGACTTTCCGAACTTCGGGCAGGGCCGGGCCGACATGCAACTGGCTTCGCTAATCCATGCGGTGGCGGCGATCACCATGCTGCTGCTGGCCTTCGGCCACATCTACATGGGCACGATCGGCGTCAATGGGGCGCTGGAGTCGATGAAATCCGGTTATGTCGATGAAACCTGGGCGCGCGAACATCACGAAGCATGGTTCAACGACGTCAAGGCCGGTAAATCCGGCCACCCTCAGGGTTAACGGGAGGAATACGAACATGAAGAAAAGCAAATTTGCCCTGCTGCTGGCGCTGAGCGTCGGCTGTGCGGGGGCTTGGGCCAAACTGCCGGCCCCGTCCGAAGAAGCCAAGGCCAAGGCCGAAGAAGCCAAGGTCAAGGCGGCCGAAACCGCCAAGACCGAGGCTGAACTGCTTGGCAAGTCGCAGGACCGTGTGGCCGAGAAGTACATCAAGGAGCAGAAGGCCAAGGGCGTCATCGTCAAGCCGACGCCGATTCCGCCGCCTGCTCCACCGGCTGCACCGGCGGCAGCGGCGCCGCCAGTTGCGCCGGCACCTGTCGCTGCAGCAGCCCCGGCCGCCAAGAAATAAGGCGGGTCGGCCAACAAAAACCCCGGTCAGGTAGGCCGGGGTTTTTTTGTATCCGGAATTCGGTGTTCAAACCCAGTGCTCAAATGACCCAAATTCTCCGCGTTGGTAGGCAGCAATCCTCTCAGCAAGCGCTTCGACAGACACCAGCGCCATAGAGCCTTGCCAATACACCGGTTGACGCAACGGTTTGCCCGAGTGATCCCGGCTCCTCGGCTTCCTTTAACCGGGACTTTCGTAATGCGGCTTCTGGCGCGGCCGACTCGGTCCGATCGGCACCATGATCCCGGGGCGAATTTCCGGAGTACGGGTTTTTCGCAGGCGTCGCTCGGCGTCGTCGGCCCAGCGCGACAGGGTTCGTGCGTCGACCGCGCGCGCTGCCGGCGGGGCGCGATAGCCGACGACCTCGAACGCCTGGTTCACGGTGATCGCAATCGGCGACCAGCGGGCACGGGCGCTCGGCGCGCACAGCACACGGCCCTCGCGCACGTAAACCTGGACATTGCCTGACACAGCATCCGCTGACGGAAGATCGCGGCGAACACCGTACTCGGTCCCCTCCACCGATGCCGACAGCTCATTGGTCACCACCTGACCGCCGCCACGCGTCGCGATGCTCTTGACCCGGGCGAAAAGCTCACCAAAAAACAGCGTGATCGAGCCGAGCTGGAGACGCGTCGAGCGGTTCAGGATGACCGCGCTGCCGTCGTCGTAATCGATCACGGCCTGACCATCGGCGGTTTCGATGGTATCTCCGCTCACCAACTCCATGCCTGATTCATAACGGATGATTCCTTGGCCACTCCGTGTGACGGTCACGCCAGGGTCGGCATAAAGCAGGGTTCCCGCCCGCGGTGGCGATGCATCGAAGCTCAATGGTCCAATGCTGAATGAGGCACCGGCACAGCCGGCGATCAGGCTGACGAGGCACAGGGCGAGAATCGCCGTGACCGCGCTTGCCGACCCCTTAATTTTTGGCATGGGACCACCTCTTTTCCAATGCCGCCAGCACCCACCAGGTGACGATAAAGGCAGCCAGATGATAAAGACCGTCGATGAGCAAGCCGTATTTGGCGTAGAGCAAGACCATGATGGCCAGATAGCCGCCGATGGCCAGCGGCAGCACGGCAAAGTCCAGGCGCCGTGACTTGCCGACCCGCCACAGGCGGTAGGCGATGGCGGCCAGCACCATCGACAGCGCCAGCAGCCACTGCGCAAGAAAGCCCACTGGTGTGACGGTGGCACCGGTCAGCAGGGCATTGACGGTGTCGGCCTGAAACTCGAAGCCATAGCGCTGTGGGCCGGCCCGGTCGAGACGCGTCTGCAGGACATCGAGCGGATGCGTGACGCCGACGACAATGATTTTGCCGCGCCAGCTACCGGGGGCGCCCGGCTCGGCAAGCAGGGTTGCGGCGTCAACCCGCCGAACGGGTTCGCGCAGTCGCTCACGGTGCGAAACCGGAAAAATCAGGCGCGCCATTTCAGCCCCCGGCGGGCGGCCGGGGCAGTCGCGATCGCTGCGGTCAACCGTTTCGCGCAGCGAAAACGGCACACTGGATTCACCCGTCGCGTGGCGCAGCTGCAGTGATTTGTCGCTCCGTGGAATGGACGCGATGCTGCTCGCATCAGCGACGGCATGCAGCGCGTACGATCCGTAAGTGCGGTTGCCGCTGCGCATGGCGAGCGTCCCGAGCACGGCGTTATCGAGTTTCTGGCCGATGCAGGTCAGGCCGAGCACGGCGCCCGCTTCGGCCAGTCCGGGCAGCGCGACGGGTTCACCGCCGGGAGTCAGCGCCTTGAAGCCGAACACGACCCGCATCCCGTCCCGCCGCGCCGCCCGCACCGCATCGAGCAGGGCAGCATCGGCAGGACTCGCTTCGTCGGTGGTGATATCGAAGGCAATCGCCTCGGCCTTGCGTTCGCTGGCGATGGTGATGAGTCGCGCATATTCGCTGCGGCGGGCGCTCGACAGACGCGTCGTTTCGTCGGGGTGCGGGGCGATGGCAACGAGCAACAGACGATCGGAAAGCACCGGCTCGACGAGCACATCGCCGAGCAGCATGGTAAAGCTCGCGCTACGCGTATCGAGTCCGAGCAGATCGAACAGATTGACCCAAGCGAACGACAGCACCGCTGCACCGACTACGGCCGCAACGCCAATGCCCGCCTTGCCGAGGCGCAGCACCTGTTTGAGCTTGCGCACGAAATCGACCAGGCCGCCGCCTTCAAGCGCGGCGGCGAGTGCAGCGATGTCTCGGTCGCGGGTATCGCGATGCAGCGTTTCGGCCTGCAGACGTCCGAGTTCGGCGACGTCGGCCGGCAGTTGTTCCGCTGCGGGAAGGCTTGCGCCATCGATCAGCACCGGGATGACGCGCTTGCGCAGCCGCAACGCCTCGGCGACCTCCCAGCGGACCAGGTCATCATCTGGACCGTTCGCCCGCGCCGCCAGCGCGGCCAGCCAGGCCGGACCAATGACCACCAGCACGATGTCGTAATCCGCCAACCGCTCCGTCAGCAGCTGGCGCCAATCCTCACCCAGCGCTATCCCATTCAGGTCGAAGAACACCTTGTCGCGCACGAACCATGCAGCAAGCCGGTCGTGGAGAATCTGGGCAGTCGCGGAACTATCGTCGCGGCGATAGCTGATGAAAACGTTTGGCATAGGACGCGAACATCGCCGCTAACGCGGCGGGTCGGCACCACCGTTCCATGGGACGGCATCATGTGCTTGTTTGATCATGAACGGCATTCCCTCCGCATGGTATTTGACCCATTGGAGCTACAGATGATCGGCAAGTTCAGATGATGGTGATGAACCTAGCCAGCACTTCCTAGCGCTGCGCGACCCGGGGCGATCCTTCGTTCAGGTTGAAAATGCCGCTAGTAAATGACTGGTTTCGAATCAGTAATCAGTCACAACGCCAATGGCTATCAGTGCTGCTTCAGAAAGTGATGACCTTGTCAGCGGCCAGTGTCGCTTCCGCGAGGTCGACCAGGGTGCCGATGGCAAGGCCGGGAGTCAGCGGCAGGTCGCCGAGGCCGCGGGCCAGGGCGCAGGTTCGGCAGAGACGGATGTCGACGCCCTGGGCGACCAGTTGCTCGACCATGCCCTGCAGGCCGTTGCCGGTGCCGTCGATCTGGTTGGGCAGGCCGAGCACGGTGGCGTCGGACATCAGGAAGATGCGTACTTCAGGCTTCCGGTCGTTGCCGGCCAGCGCGGTGGCCAGGCGCAGCGCCGACAGGCAGCGCTCGCTGCCGTAGGGTGGAGCGTGGATGATGATCAGGATGTTCTGCATGGTGAATCTCCAGGGTTAACGCATCGCTCGCCGTAACCAGGCACTGGCCTGATCGACCGCGACCGACAGGGCGAGCATGGCGATGATCACCGTCGACGCCTGCGCATGGTGAAACAGGGACAGTTCGAAATAGAGCAATTGGCCCAGCCCGCCGGCGCCGACGAAGCCGAGGATGGCGGCCATTCGGATGTTCATTTCCCAGCGGTACAGCGTGTAGGCGATCAGTTGCGGCGCGGCGCCGGGCAGCGTGCCGTAGAGGAAGGCCAGGCCGCCGGGCGCTCCGGCCAGCCGTAAGGCCCGGGCCGGCGTCGGCGGCGCGTTGGCGAGGGCTTCGGCATAGAGGCGGCCGAGCACGCCGGTGGTGTGCAGGGCCAGGGCCAGGGCGCCGGCAAAGGGGCCGAGGCCGACAGCTAGCGCCGTGATGGTGGCCCAGACCAGTTCCGGCACCGAGCGCAGCAGGTTGAGCAGGAAGCTGAACGGCGCCCGCCATTTGGGCAGCGCCAGCAGCAGGCCGGCGATGGCGGCGAGCAGGGTGCCGACGACCGAGATGGCCAGGGTTTCCCAGATGCCGCGGCAGACCTTGGCCAGCCACTCGGCCGACAGGTCGGGCGGAAAGAATTCGCCGACGAAGGTGCCGATCGACTGTGCGGCCTCGAGTGAGAACAGCGCGCCGAAGCCGATGTCGAGCAGCCGGAAGCTGGCGATGACGCCGAGGCTCAGCGCAATCGCCAGGCCGAGGCTGCGCGCGCCGAAAGCCGACGGCCGGGCGGCCGGCGGCGATTCGAGCGCCCGGCGCAGCCAGCCCGAGAGGCCGTCGGCGGCGAAGACGAGGACCATGAAAGTGAGCAGGATGGTCGCCGCCTCGCCGCCATTGAGCATCTTCATTGCCTGATCCATCAGCTGGCCGAGGCCGCCGGCGCCGACGAAGCCCATGACGACCGAGGCGCGGATGGCGCATTCCCAGCGGTAGACGGTGTATGAGGCGAGTTCCTTCGAGGCCTGCGGCAGCAGGCCGTACAGGATGGCCAGCGAGCGGCCGGCGCCGCTGCGGCGCAGCGCCTGGGCCGGTGCGCCGTCGACCGATTCGAGAATCTCGGCATAGACCTTGGCCAGCATGCCGCCGTAGGTCAGGCCGAGGGCCAGTACGCCGGCCGCCGGGCCGAGGCCGAAGACGCGGACGAAGAGCAGGGCCCAGACCAGTTCCGGTATGCCGCGCAGGATGGTGAGCAGGCCGCGGGTCAGCGGGTTCAGGGTCGCCTTCTCGCGGCCGGCGGCGCTGGCCAGATAGGCCAGCGGCACGGCAAGCGCGAACGCCAGCGCCATGCCGGCGGTGGCGATGGCCAGCGTTTCGAGCGTCGCCCGGCCGAGATAGCCGAGAAATTCGCCGCCGCTTTCCGGCGGCAGAAAACCGGCCAGGAAGCGGCCGATGACTTGCAGGTTGGCCGGGTCGAACAGTGCCCCGGGTTTGACTTCGGTGGCCTGGAACAGCGGCCAGAGGACGACGAGCGCGGTCAGCGCGCCGAGCAGGCGCGAACGGGCGGCAGGATCTCGATGAGTGCTATTCATTCGCCGGATTGTGTGGTTTGAAATCCGGTACTAAGCTGGAAAATTCAGTACGTTGATCATCCGTGAGAGGCCGATTGCTCCCGAGGTACACGCATTGGCTATCGGCGACCCATGTGGCTCCCAGTTTTGGCCACGGAGGTACGTCGTACCAAAAGTGCACGGTGAACCATGAAACGTGTTCGTCCCATACATAGCCTGTATGCACTTCAGGCGCATCCGGAGATGCGTAATACAGCAAATCCCCTTTGCCTATAAAGCCGTCTCGCCAGTTCTTTGGCATCAGATTCAGAACGTCTTCATTGATGGAAAAAGTAATGCGGAGAGCCGTCCGAAAATTTGACAATGGGAATAGTTCCACAACATCTTTCGGTGCTTGGTATCCGGCATCAACCAATCGGCATCCAAAGCTTTTTGCAAAGTACTTATAGAGATCGGTCTGCCGGCTTGGGAAATCTGAACCGTAGACTTCTTCAAAATCAATCAGCCGGTATTTGACAATCTGCTCCTCGTGTGCGAATACCCAAGAAACCAGTTGGTCATACGCATTGTCGAAGGGCTGAGTTGTTGCCGTATTACATCGATGGCACAAGAAGGCATCGTACTTAAGCGTTTTTGAATCAGGCCCCTGAATAACAGTTTGTTTTCCGGCGAAAAAATGTATGGGGCTCTCATCACCACGATAAGGGCCACTTCCATAGGCTCTCTGAATATCTGCTTTTTTGAGCCGATGCTCTTTGCTTGATGCTGGAGCACCACACATCCAGCATGATTTCTGTGCCAAAACGACCTCCTCTTAACCGTGCGCCTAGTCGCTCAAGTATGCCATCCACCTTCTAACAACATGCCGCCTGCGTCGCCGCGTCGTTGGCGGCGGCTTGCGACAGGAAGCGCGGTTCGTGCGCCTGCATCGGCAACTCCTCGCCTTCGCTGGCATACAGCTCATGCAGCAGCGGCAGCGTGACTTCGCCGGCCGGCAGGTCGAAGGCGATGCGCCCGGCCTTGATGCCGACGATGCGCGGGAAACAGCTGAGCGCCAGATCGACCGCATGCAGGCTGGCGACCAGCGTCGCGCCGCGCCGCTCGGCCGCATCGACTAGTAGGCGGACGGTGGCCAGGGCCAGCGCCGGGTCGAGGGCCGAGACCGGCTCGTCGGCGAGGATCAGGTCGGGCTGCTGGTACAGGACGCGGGCGACGCCGACCCGTTGCAACTGGCCGCCGGACAGCTGGTCGCAGCGGGCGAACAGCTTGTCGGCGAGGTCGACGTGCTCGAGTGCGCTTTGCGCGCCGGCGACGTCGAGCGGGTAGAGCAGCGAGGCCATGGACTTCCAGGCGGGCCACTGGCCGAGTTTGCCAGCCAGAACGGCGGTCACCACGCGTTGCCGGCCGGGAATCGGCGGCGCCTGATGGACAGTGCCGATCCGGGCGCGCAAGGCCTTGAGTTGCTCGGCGGACAGCCCGGCCAGCGGGGTAGCGAGCACCGCAGCCCGCCCGGCGGTAGGCGCCAGCGCCGTGCCGAGCAGCGAGATCAGCGAGGTCTTGCCGGCCCCGGACGGGCCGATCAGGGCGATCCGCTCGCCGCGCTCGGCCCGCAGCGAAATGTCAGTGAGCGCGGCAAAACCATTGGCGTGGGTCAGCCCCACGCCATCGAGCGCAAAACTCACTTCAGCAGGCCGGCGGCGTGGGCGGCCTTTTCGATGCCGTCGTAGTTCTCTTTCTTGGTCGGAATGAACTTGGCGGCGCGTTGCAGGCCGAGTATTTCCTTGTGTTCCGGGTTGGCCGGGTCGAGCTTCAAAAAGGCGTCGGTCAGCTTCTTGACCAGGGCCGGATCGAGATCGCCGCGCACCGTCCAGTTGTAGTCGAAATAGGGCGGCGTGGTGGCGAAGACGCGGACCTTGGCGGTATCGACCTTCTTCTGCTCGACCAGCTTGTCCCAGACCGAGGCGTTCAGTACGCCGGCCTCGGCCTTGCCGGCAGTGACGAAGGCGACGGTGGCGTCATGGGCGCCGGAGAAGGCGACGTTCTTGAAGTCCTTTTCCGGGTTCAGCCCGGCCTGCTGCAGGAAGAAGCGTGGCATCAGGCTGCCCGAGGTCGAGGAGGGTGCGCCGAAGGCAAAGGTCTTGCCCTTGAGGTCGTCCAGCGCCTTGATGCTGGGATCGGCGGTGATGAATTTCGAGGTGAACTTGGCATCCTCCTCGCGCTGGGCGATCGGGATAGCCGTGCCGTTGGTGCGGATCTTGGCCTGCACGAAGGTGAAGCCGCCCAGCCAAGCGAGATCGATCTTCCGGGTGGCCAGCGATTCGACGACCGCCGCGTAGTCGGAAACCGGCGTGAAGACGACCTTCATGCCGGTCTGGGCTTCGAGGTATTTGCCGAGCGGGGCGAACTTGCGTTGCAACTCGGTCGGCGCTTCGTCGGGGATGGCCGAAACGCGCAGCACGGCGTTGTCGGCAAAGGCGGGAAAAACAACGGCAGAAGCCAGGGCGCAGGCGAGCGCCCCTTCAGCGCCAGGCGGCGCGCGGTGGAACGAATCATTGGTGTAACTCCGATTTTTACTGCAACTGCTGCCATGCGGATGTCACGGCAGCTTACAAAGGCACCGAAGTGCCATCCATTCTGTGCGGTACGCAGACCGCGAGCGGCATTATAGCCACGGCTCCCCGCTCCTCAGCCGGCGCCCTGCGGAACGGGCCATATTCAGCATTTGCCGGCCAGTGTTATTCTGCCGGTCCCATGCTAGGCACCCTTTCCGACGCCCTCGTTCTGCTCGGCAATTTCGACCACCGCTTGCTCGAAATCGTCGGCCTGTCGCTGCGCGTCAGCCTGACGGCGCTCGCCATCGGGGCGCTGGTCGGCCTGCCGCTGGGGGCCTGGCTGGCGGTGGCCAGCTTTCCCGGACGCGGTGCCCTGATTGTCGCCCTCAACGCGCTGATGGGCCTGCCTTCGGTGGTGGTCGGCGTATTGGTCTATCTCGCGCTGTCGCGCAGCGGCCCGTTCGGCAGCTACGGCCTGCTCTTTTCGCCGGCGGCGATGATCGTCGCCCAGAGCATGCTGGTCGTGCCGCTGATCGCCGCGGTCAGCCGGCAGATCGTCGAGGATGCCTGGAAGGAATACGCCCCCGAATTTTCGGTGATCGGCATCGGCCGCCCGCAGGCCGTGGCGCTGTTGCTCGCCGACTGCCGTTTCTCGCTTTCCGTGGCGACCCTGGCCGGCCTCGGCCGGGCGATGTCGGAAGTCGGCGCGGTGATGATCGTCGGCGGCAACATCGACGGCTACACGCGGGTGATGACCACCGCCATCGCGCTCGAAACCGCCAAAGGCGACCTTGCCCTCTCGATCGCGCTGGGTATCGTGCTGATGACGGTCATCCTCGGCCTCAACGTCGCGGCCTACCATCTGCGCTGCTGGGCGACCCGGAGGTATGGGTGAACCTTGAAACCTCAGTTGACCGCTTATCCATATCTGGCCCGCCACGTGAATACTGACTCCCGTGCCTTCGAAACGACTCACCCGCGGGGTGGCAGCGCTACGTGGCCGCTGGCACGCCTGGTCGGGCGCCCGGCTTTGGCGCTCCTTCTTGCAGGCATGAGCCTGCTGCGGCGTCGCTTCGCGCCGGCCATTCCGTCCAGGCATACCATCAGCCACGTCCAACTGAGGTTTCAAGGTTGATGTTTCCGCTGCGTATTTCGGGCCTGCGTTTCCAGCCGAACGGCCGGGCCATTCTCGATGGCGTCGATCTCGATCTGTCCGGCGAGGGGATCAGCGTCATCCTCGGTCCGAACGGCGCCGGCAAGACCCTGCTCCTGCGTCTGCTGGCCGGCCTGCTGCCGGCCCAGGGCGGTTCCATTTCATGGGCCGGCGCCGCCCAGCCCGACGGCAGGCTGGCCATGGTTTTCCAGCAGCCCATGCTGCTCCGCATGTCGGTGTTCACCAATGTCGAATTCGCCTTGCGGCCGCAGGCGCTGAGCGCCGCCGAACGTCGGGCGCGCAGCGCCGAGGTTCTCGAACGCGTCGGCCTGGCGCATCGGGCTCGGGATTGCGCCCGTCTGCTCTCCGGCGGCGAGCGCCAGCGTCTGGCCCTGGCCCGCGCCTGGGCGATGCGCCCGCGCCTGCTGCTGCTCGACGAGCCGACGGCCAGTCTCGATCCGTCGGCGACCGAGGCGGTCGAGCGCATCATCCGCGAAATCCGCACCGAGGGCGCCAAAGTGCTGATGACGACGCATAATCTCGGGCAGGCGACGCGCCTGGCCGACGACATCATTTTTCTCGCCGATGGCCACATCCAGGAACATGTCGCCGCCCAGCGCTTTTTCGCCCACCCGCAATCGCCCGCCGCCCGTGCCTTCATGCAGGGGGAACTGCCGTGGCGAATCGCCTTCGAACCCTGACCGTCCGCCGCTTTCAAATCGCCGTCCCGAGTGCCCACCATGACCGATCACGCCAACCCTTCCCTCTCCGCCGCCGAAGCCTGCGCGCGCCTGCTGGCCGCCGTGGCGCCGATTGCCGGCCACGAATTCCTGCCGGTGCGCAGCGCCCTTGGTCGCGTCCTGGCCGCCGACATCATCGCGCCGCACGATGTGCCGGCCCACGACAACTCGGCGATGGATGGCTACGCCGTGCGCTTCGACAGCCTGGCCGAGGCCGCTGAAACGCGGCTGACGGTGGTCGGCACCGCTTTCGCCGGCAATGCCTTCTCCGGCCTGGTCGGCAAGGGCCAGGCGGTGCGCATCATGACCGGCGCCGTCCTGCCGGCCGGGGCCGACACCGTGGTTGTCCAGGAGGTGACGCGGCTTGAGGATGGCGTGGTGATCGTCCCGCCCGGCCAGCGTTCGGGGCAGAACACCCGGCGCGCCGGCGAGGATCTGGCGCGCGGCGCCGTCGCCTTGAGCGCCGGCAAGCGCATTGGCCCGGCCGAACTGGGCCTGATCGCCTCGCTCGGCGTCGTCGAGGTCGACGTCAAGCGCCGCCTGCGCGTCGCCTTCTTCTCGACCGGCGACGAACTGGCTTCGCTCGGCAAGCCGCTGGCCCCGGGCGAAATCTACGACAGCAACCGCTATACGCTGCACGGCCTGCTCGCCCTTTTGGGGGCGGATGTCATCGACATGGGCGTCGTCCCCGACCGTCCGGAAGCCCTCGAGGCCACCCTGCTCGAAGCCGCCCAGGTCGCCGACGCGATCATCACCACCGGCGGCGTCTCGGTCGGCGAGGCCGATTTCGTCCGCGAAGTCCTCGCCCGGGTCGGCGAGGTCAAGTTCTGGAAGCTCAACATCAAGCCCGGCCGCCCGATGGCCTTCGGCAAGATAGGCAATGCCTGGCTGTTCGGCCTGCCCGGCAACCCGGTGGCGGTGATGGTCAGCTACACGCAGTTCGCGCTCGACGCCCTGCTCCGCCTGTCCGGCCTCGATCCCGTGCCGGCGCGCCCGTTGCTCAGCGTGGCCAGCGCCAACGCCATCAAGAAACAGCCCGGCCGCCGCGAATACCTGCGCGGCACGGTGGCCGCCGTCGACGGCCGCTGGCAGGTCACAACCACCGGCAACCAGGGCTCGGGCGTGCTGCGTTCGATGTCGGAAGCCAACTGTTTTGTCGTGCTGCCTGAGGACTGTGCCGGCGTGCAGGTCGGCGACAGCGTCGAGGTCCAGCTTTTCGAAGGCCTGATCTGAGCGCCGCCGCGGAAATCACCTGCGCCAGCTGCCGGGCCTGCTGCTGCCGGCTGGAGGTGATGCTCATGGGCGACGACGAACCGCCGCGCCAGATGACCCTGCGCGACCGCTGGGGCGGCTGGGTCATGCGCCGCCTGGACGATGGCTGGTGCGTGGCGCTCGACCGGCAGACCATGCTGTGCACCATCTACGAACAGCGTCCTTTCATCTGCCGCGAGTATCAGGCCGGCGACTACGACTGCCTCGAACAGCGCCAACAACTGATCGTGCCGAACCCGGAAACGCCATGACTACCGAGCAACCGAAAAATCCTCTGCACGGCATCACGCTGGAGCAAATCCTCAACGAACTGGTCGCCCACTACGGCTGGGAAGAACTGGGCCGGGAGATCGAGATCCGCTGCTTCACGCACGACCCGAGCGTCGCCTCGAGCCTGAAATTCCTGCGCCGCACGCCGTGGGCGCGGGAGCGGGTGGAATCGTTGTACGTCTACATGCTGCGCCGGAAAGCCAAGCCGGCCGGCTGATCAAGCGGCGGCTGCGGCCGCGTGCTGATCGGCCAGGGTATTGCCACGACAGCTGGCGTGGCCTGGCACCCAGCAGAAGGTTGATCGTTCCAGCATCGCGGTAACGTCGCGCGCCGCCAGCATCGCGGCCAGTTCGGGATCCTGGCCGAGGCCGAGGCCCAGGCTGCGGCTCCGGCTCAGGCTCAGGCGGGTGACAGTATCCAGATTGTCCGAAAACAGGGTCAGCGCCTGGCCGGGAAAATGGTCTCGCGCTTGTTCCAGCCCGAACAGGGCTGCCTCCAGCTCCAGCTCGTTGCTGCCGATCGGCGCCATCGTTCGCGTCGCGATCAGCGGCACGGCGTCGGGGTCGGCGAACAGCACGGCGGCCAGTCCGCCATGGCGTTTCTGGCTGGCATCGCTGAAGACCAGCAACTGGTCGACGAAACGGGCGGCCAGGCGCAAGGGCAAGGGGCCTACCGACTGATGGATGATGCGGACCGGTTTCTTTTTGCGTCTTCTCGGCATGGGCTTGGGCTGGGCGGTCGGACAGGGGCGAAGAATAATCCGATTCGCCGCCTGGCGTCGCCGCAAAAGGCGACGCCCAAAAGACGAAAGCCCCACACGGGGGGAGTGTGGGGCTTTCTGGACGGCTAGGGGGAGAGCCGTCAGTCCTGATGTCTGGTCAGCACATGAGTGCAAGATACGGCAGCCCCAGCTGCGGAAAAAGTAACCGATTGCAACAGGACGTACCGCATTGTGCCGGGCGGCGCGCCGCCCGACGGGCAGTGTGTTTTCGCGGTTCGCGACCAAGGCGGCCGGGCGGAGCCAGTACAAAAAACGATAGGTCAGGCGGGCCGGGCTGGCTATCATGTTCGACCTCCCCGAAAGCCTGCTCATGATTATCCTCAAGAACGTCACCCTGCGCCGCAGCTCGAAAGTGCTGCTCGACAAGACCTCGGTCACCATCAATCCCGGTGAAAAGGTTGGCCTGGTCGGCCGCAACGGTGCCGGCAAGTCCACCTTGTTCGCACTGCTCAACGGCACGTTGCATGAGGATGGCGGCGATTATTCGATACCCAAGCAATGGCAGATGGGCCAGGTGGCGCAGGACATGCCGGAAACCGAGCAAAGCGCGACCGATTTCGTCATCGACGGCGACACCAAACTGCTCGCTGCCCGCAACGAGGTGCATGACGCCGAAGCCAGCGACGACGGCATGCGCATGGCCGAAGCCTACATGGCGCTCAACGATGCCGGCGAGCACGATGCCGAAGCGCGCGCCCAGTCGCTGATCCTTGGCCTCGGCTTCAAGGTGTCCGAGCTGCACAACCCGGTCAACAGCTTCTCCGGCGGCTGGCGCATGCGCCTGCAACTGGCGCGCGCCCTGATGTGCCCGTCCGACATCCTGCTCCTCGACGAGCCGACCAACCACCTCGACTTGGACGCCCTGGTCTGGCTCGAAGCCTGGCTCAAACGCTACCCGGGCACCCTGGTCATGATCAGCCACGACCGCGAATTTCTCGACGCCATCACCGGTGTCACGCTGCACATCGACAACGCCAAGCTGGTCCGTTACGGCGGCAATTACAGCAAGTTCGAAGATATGCGCGCCGAGCAGATGCTGCTCCAGCAGGCGACGATGGCCAAGCAGGCCGAGAAGATCGCCCACCTGCAATCCTTCATCAACCGCTTCAAGGCCAAGGCCAGCAAGGCCAAGCAGGCGCAGAGCCGGGTCAAGGCGCTGGACCGCATGGAAAAGATCGCGCCGGTGCTGGCCGATGCCGAATTCACTTTCGAATTCCAGGAACCGCAGAACCTGCCCAACCCGATGTTGTCGATGATGGACGTCACCATCGGCTACCCGCCGCCCGAAGAAGCGCCGGCTGGTACGCCGCCGACGGTCATCGTCCGCGGCATCAACCGCTCGGTGATGGCCGGCCAGCGCATCGGTATCCTCGGCGCCAACGGCCAGGGCAAATCGACGCTGGTCAAGACCATCGCCCGCACCCTGCAGGCGATCGATGGCGACGTCACCGAAGGCAAGGGCCTGAACATCGGCTATTTCGCGCAGCAGGAACTCGACGTGCTGCGCCCGCAGGATACCCCGCTCGAACACATGGTCCGGCTGGCCAAGGAAGCCATCGCCGCCGGGCGCAGTAACGTGCCGGGGCGCGAGCAGGAACTGCGCAATTTTCTCGGCACCTTCAATTTCGGTGGCGAGATGGTCAAGCAGGCGGTTGGAACCATGAGCGGCGGCGAGAAGGCCCGCCTGGTGCTGTGCATGCTGGTCTGGCAGCGGCCCAACCTCTTGCTGCTCGACGAGCCGACCAACCACCTTGACCTCAGCACCCGCGAGGCACTGGCCGTCGCCCTCAACGAGTTCGAAGGCACCGTCATGCTGGTCAGCCATGACCGCGCGCTACTGCGCTCGGTCTGCGACGAATTCTGGCTGGTCTCCAAGGGCGGCGTTGCGCCGTTCGACGGCGATCTCGAAGACTACCAGCGCTACCTGCTCGACGAGGCCAAGCGTGCCCGCGAAGAGGCTGCCGTACAGCAGAAACGGGCGGCATAACCGGCGGTCATTTTCCGGCTATTATTCCAGCGTCAACGTTTCGCAGCATCGAGCGTTGAATGCTTAAGGCGGCATGCCTGATAACAATGGAGATACCCGAGATGAACAAATTTTTCGCGTCGGTTCTGGTTGGATTGTTTGCAGTGAATGTCGCCTATGCCCAGGCTCCTGCCGCCGCGCCCGCGGCCGGTGATTGCGAAGCCAAGGCGGTCAGCAAGAGTGGCAAGCCGCTGGCCGGCGCCGCCAAGACGGCTTTCATCAAGAAGTGCGAAGGCGGCAGCGCCGCCGCGTCGGCCTGCGAAGAAAAGGCCGTCAGCAAGAGCGGCAAGCCGCTGGCCGGCGCCGCCAAGACAGCCTTCCTGAAAAAGTGCGAGGCCGACGCCGCCAAGTAAGCGCTTCCACTTATGAAAAAGCCGGCTGCGTGCCGGCTTTTTCGTTTCAGCTGGCGCCGAAGATGCCCGCCTCAGGCGGGTTCCAGATAGCCTTCCAGTTGCTGATCGAATTCGGTGAAATGGTCCTGCAGTGCCGACAGGACATGGTCGATCCCGTCGATCGCCAGTACGCAATTGCCGTCCCCAGAGAGGACGACGCGGATCTCCTTCAACTTCTCGGCGATCACCATGTGCGCCTGATTATGGGCCTGGCGGTGGGCCAGCGGCACGCACTCCTCCATGTACAGGGATTCCATCACGTTGTGCTTGAGGGTGACCTCGACGAAGGCCCGGATCAGCTGCTCGACGCCGCTGTGGCAGATCTGGCGCCGGTCGGGCTGGCAATTGTCGCAGTTGTCGATGGCGCCGACCTGCGTGCAGGTGGCCTTGATGCGCCGGATGAGGTCGATCATGAGGTCATGATCGCGACGCATGCGTCCGGCGGCTTCTTCTCGAATCAGCGGCATACACTCACTCCATATGGAGACTGTCGCGTTGCGGCACGGGGGCCGATACTGATGCCCGAGTTGTGATCTAGAGCTTCAACGAAAATACCTGATGATTTTTATCAGGATTTGAGAGTAGAGATCGCGGTCGGCGATGTCAAGGCGGCCGGTGCGATGGGCGGAAAACGCGGAGTCCTCCAGCGCAAAACGCCGGCCTTGCCCTACACTTGCCGTCTATCGAACCCGGCATTGCCCGCATGCGCCCGACCATCAGCATTCCTCCCGACGAAATCGAATTCACCGCCATCCGCGCCCAGGGCGCCGGCGGGCAGAACGTCAACAAGGTATCGAACGCCGTGCATCTGCGCTTCGACGTCGCCGCTTCCTCGCTGCCGGAGGAAATCCGCCAGCGCCTGCTGCGGCTGGGCGACCAGCGGATCAGCAAGGAGGGGGTGGTGGTGATCAAGGCCCAGGAATTCCGCAGCCTGGAGAAGAATCGCGGCGAAGCCCTGCGCCGGCTGGAGCAGCTGGTGAATAGCGTCGCCGTCCTGCCCAAGGCCCGGCGGCCGACCAAGCCGACCCACGGCTCGGTCAAACGCCGCCTGGAAAGCAAGGGGCGACGGGCGGCGATCAAGGCCGGGCGGCGGACGACGGGCGAGTAGCACCAGCCATGCGTCCGCGACCGCCGCCCAATTACCTCGCCGGCTACCCGCCGGACCTAGTCGCGCCCGTGCTGCGCCTGATCGATCAGGATCAGCTGGGCGCCGTGCTGCTCAAGAAGTACCCGCTGGCCCACGAGGTGCGCACCGACAAGGCGCTCTACGACTACGTGCAGGGGCTCAAGGGCGAGTTCATGCGCAACGTCGGGCAAGTCAGTAAGGTGGCTTTCGACAGCAAGCTGCGGGTTATCCGCCAGGCGCTCGGCACCCACACCAGCATTTCGCGGGTGCAGGGCACCAAGCTCAAGTCGAAGCGCGAGATCCATGTCGCGACCGTGTTCAAGGAGATGCCGCCGGAGTTCCTGCGCATGATCGTCGTCCACGAGCTGGCCCATCTCAAGGAAGGCGCTCACGACAAGGCCTTCTACCAGCTGTGCTGCCACATGGAGCCGGACTATCACCAGCTTGAGTTCGAGCTGCGCGTCTATCTCAGCCATCTGGCCGCCGGTGGCCAGGTGTTGTGGTCGGCGACGCCGGGCGCCGGGGCGTTTTTCGACGAGGTAGAATAGGCGGCTTGCCGCCGGCGTGGTGTTCTGGCCACCGGGGTTTCCGGATTCGTTCGCATGTTGAGACTGACTGAAGTAAAGCTCCCGCTCGATCACGCCCCCGGCGCGATCCTTTCCGCCATCTGCCAGCGCCTTGGCCTGGTCGAGGGCGAGGTGCTCGAGCATTCAATTTATCGCCGCAGCTTCGATGCGCGGAAAAAATCGGCGATCACGCTGATCTACTCGCTCGATGTCGACGTTCGCGACGAGGCCGCCGTGCTCGAACGCTGCAAGGGCGATCCCCACGTCAAGCCGACGCCGGATACCACCTACAAGTTCGTCGCCCAGGCCCCGGCCGACCTCAAGTCGCGGCCGATCGTCATCGGCACCGGCCCCTGCGGCCTGTTCGCCGGGCTGGTGCTGGCCCAGATGGGTTTCCGGCCGATCATTCTCGAACGCGGCAAGGCCGTGCGCGAGCGGACTAAGGACACCTGGGGCCTGTGGCGCCAGGGCAAGCTCAATCCGGATTCCAACGTCCAGTTCGGCGAGGGTGGCGCCGGCACCTTCTCCGACGGCAAGCTCTACAGCCAGATCAAGGACCCGCAGCACCACGGCCGCAAGGTGCTCGAGGAATTCGTCAAGGCTGGCGCGCCGGAGGAAATCCTCTTCATCAACAAGCCGCACATCGGCACTTTCCGGCTGGTCAGCATGGTCGAGAAGATGCGCGCCAACATTTTCGAACTCGGCGGCGAAGTGCGCTTCGGGGCCAAGGTCGAGGAAATCGAGATCGAGCGCGATGCCGCCGGCAACGGCCAGGTGCGCGGCGTGGTGCTGGCCGGTGGCGAACGCATCGCCGCCGAGCATGTCGTGCTCGCCGTCGGCCACAGCGCCCGCGATACCTTCCAGATGCTCTTCGACCACGGCGTCTATATCGAAGCCAAGCCCTTCTCGATCGGCGTCCGCATCGAGCACCCGCAGTCGCTGATCGACCGCGCCCGCTTCGGCCCTTCGGCCGGCCATCCGCTGCTCGGCGCCGCCGACTACAAGCTCGTGCACCACTGCGCCAACGGCCGCACCGCCTACAGCTTCTGCATGTGCCCGGGCGGCACCGTGGTCGCCGCCACCTCGGAGCCGGGCCGCGTCGTGACCAACGGCATGAGCCAGTATTCGCGCGCCGAGCGCAACGCCAACAGCGGCATCGTCGTCGACATCTCGCCCGAGGTCGATTACCCGGGCCACCCGCTGGCCGGCATCGAATTCCAGCGGCAATGGGAGTCGGCGGCCTTCGTGGCCGGCGGCGGCACCTACGCGGCGCCGACCCAGCGCGTCGGCGACTTCCTCGCCGGCCGCCCGTCGGTGGCGCCGGGCGGAGTCGATCCGTCCTACACGCCGGGCGTGCACTGGACCGATCTCGCGCTTTGCCTGCCGCCCTTCGTCATCGCCGCTCTGCGCGAAGCGCTGCCCGCCTTCGACAAGCAGATCCGCGGTTTCGCGATGGACGATGCCGTGATGACCGGCGTCGAGACCCGCACCTCGTCGCCGATCCGCATCAAGCGCGGTGACGACCTGCAGAGCATCAATACCCGCGGCCTCTACCCGGCCGGCGAAGGCGCCGGCTACGCCGGCGGCATCCTCTCGGCCGGGGTCGATGGCATCAAGATCGCGGAGGCGGTGGCCAGAGGCATGCTGAAGCCCCTCTGAGGGCGGCCGCGGCGCGTGGCCGTTGGCGATTCAGGCGCGCTGGCCGCGCTGGGTATCGGACGGCAGTTCGCCGAACAGTGCGCGGTATTCGGCGGCAAAGCGCGACAGATGCCAGAAACCCCATTTGCAGGCGACATCGCGAATGGCCTGGGCGCTTCCCGCGGCTTCGCGCAATTCACGGCGAACCCCGTTGAGCCGAAGGGTGCGCAAGTACTGCACCGGATTGGTGTTCAGTACTTCCAGGAAACAGTAGTTGAGCATGCGCCGGCTGATGTTCAGTTTGGCGCACAGGTCGCCGACGGTGATCGGCTCGGTGGTGCGGGCGAGAGCGTAATCGGTAGCCTCCCGGACCACCTGGCAACGTCCCTTGAATGACCGCGAGGGCATTGGCGCTGCGGAGGCCGAGCCGAGCACCTCGGCGAGGTGGCCGATGATGGCCGAACTCATGGCCTTTTGAACCTGCGGGTAGGCGAGCAGTCCGGGTTCGAAATTGCTGGGGTCGAAAATGGAGAGAAGGCAGTTCCTCAACTCGTCCAGTTGGCCCGGGGGGGTGACCAGCACGGATGGCGACGACGGAAAGAGCTTTCCCAGTTCGTCATTCGAGCGCGGCTGCAGCGCCTCGATCAGCATATTCTGCGGAATGGCGAGCGCGACCACATCGAAGTTTTCCGGAGTGGTCAGCGTGAAATCCTTGTCGCTGTGAAAGGTCAGAATCGAATCACGGGTCAGGACCTGCTTGGCGAACAGTCCGGTGCCCTTCATGTGCACCGGAATACCGACGACGTAAGAGCCTTTCCACGTTGTGCCGGCCTGCGAAACCGAGCGGTTGGTCGTCTCGCGAAAGATCTGCAATCCCTCGAACCAGATGTCTACGACCTTCCCTTCGAAGGAACCCGGCGATAACTGGTCGTAAATCTGGTCCCACTTGCCCAGTGCTGCGGCATGCTCGTCCGAATCCGACGTCTTGCGACGCTGATAGGAATAGGGAGAGGGGGCCTGTAGTTGATGCATTGCCGATGAAGAAAGTCTGGCGCAGAAAGATGAAAACAGTGTCGGACTTTAAGCTGACCGTAATTTGACAGTCTAGTAAAAAGTTTCACTAAGCGATATTGCTTTCTTATATCGTAACGCAATTCTGTCAATCATCGGTGCCGGGCATCAGTGGGTCGGCCGGTCCCTGGCGGTAACCGAGGGCAGTTCACCGAACAGGGCCCGGTACTCCGCAGCAAAGCGGGGCAGGTGCGAGAAGCCCCAGTGCGCGGCGATGTCGCGGATCGCCGGCGGCGACGCCGTAGCGGCACGCAACTCCCGGCGCACGCCATTGAGACGCAGGTTGCGCAGGTAGTGGTGCGGGCTGCTGCCGATGATTTCCTGGAAATAATAGTTGAGCAGGCGACGGCTGATATTGAGCTTGCTGCAGAGATCCTCGACCGTTGGCGGTTCGCTGGGGTGGGCCAGGGCATAGTCGATAGCTTCATTGACCAGATGGGCGCGCGCCTTGAACGAGGGCGCCGGCATCGGGCCGGGCAAGCCCCGCCCAGGGTTTCGAGGATATGGCCGATGATCGCCGAATGCATGTTGCGCTGCACCTGGGGATAGCACAGCAGTTCCTGCTGGAACTGCTGGGGATCGAGAACCGAACCGAGGCACGCGCGCAGTTCGTCCAGCCTGGCCTTGCCTGGCATCAGCAGCGACGGCTGGTCGGGAATCAACTGGCGGATGTTGCAGCCCTCGGCCTCGAGTTGCTCCAGCGTTGCATCGGGAATGGCAATGCCGATCACGTCGAAATTCTCGGGCGTCGTCAGGGAAAAGCCCTGCTCGCTCTGGAAAGTAAACACGCTGTCCATGTTGACCTGCTGTTTGCAGAACAGGCCGGGGCCGCTCATCGCAACGGGAATGCCGATGATGTGGCAGTTCTTCCACGGGGCGCCATTCTGGAACACTGAGCGGTTGGTGGTTTCGCGAAAGATCTGGATGCCCTTGAACCACAGTTCGACCACCTCGCCGACGAAAGGCCCGGGCGACATCTGGTCGTAGGTCTGGTCCCACTGCGCCAGGGATTCGGCGTGCTGGTCGGAATCCCGCGTGTTTTTATGCTCGAAGGTAAACGGGGCGGCGACGGCATTGTCGACGGGCGGCACCACTGCACCGACGGAGTGCGCCTGCTGCTGCAAGTGTTTGCCGGTGGTGCATGCGGCAGAGCCCTGGCCTTGCGCTCGCCTGATGCAGGGCTGCTGTCCGGAACGGAGAGAAGAATACATGGCGGTCTTTCTGTCTTGAAAATCATGGGCTTGGGGCGTTCTGCCGAAAAAACCGGCAGCGCTCGCGGGCCTCGCGCCAGGAAATCTCGCCCGAGACGAAGTGGTGCACTGCACAAGTTGTGCCTGAGCAACTATTTTTCCCGGTTTGGCATTGAGCAAAGTCAACGTTCCGCCAGTGAAATGCACGATTTTTCCGATTTCGGATATTGATCGCCGCCAACCGGGCTTTTCGGTTCCGATTTCGGATAACGGCTTTCTGCCCTCCCCGACAACAATGTAATCCATGCGCCGGGGAGGGATTTTTGCCCGGCATTGATCCTGGCACGAGAAAAAGGAGGTCGCTGGTGAGTCCCAAGAGAGTTGTTCTGTTTTCATTGCTGGCCGGGCTCGGCGGCACCGCGCTGCCGGCCCTGGCCGAGTTGCCGGTGGACACGATCACCGTATCGAGCCTGCCCGCCCCCCACCCCTATCGCCTGTATTTCACCGACGTTGCCCTGCCGCACATTTCCGACGGCAAGCTGACGGTGATCGATGGCCGCAACTTCAAGGTCGAGGGCATGGTATCGACCGGGGCCTTCGCCCAGACCACCCTGTCGCCGGATCGCTCCGAGCTCTACGTGGTGACGACCTATTACACCAAGCTCAACCGTGGCGTGCGCAGCGAGGAAATCCTCGTTTATGACGCCAAAACACTCGCCCTGAAGGCGGAGCTGCCGTATCCGGCGCGCCATGCCCAGGCCCTGCCCTATGTCGGTACCTTGCGCACCAGCGGCGATGGTCGCTTCATCATTGTCCAGAACGCCACGCCAGCCACCTCGGTGGGCATTGTCGATCGTCAGAGCGGCAAGATGGTTTCGGAAATTCAGACACCGGGCTGCTTCATCGTTTATCCCGCCCAGACCACCAACCGTTTTTCCACCTTGTGCGGCGATGGCACCATGTTGACCGTTTCCCTGGATGATCAGGGCAATCCTGTCGGCAAGAAAAAAACCGCAAAATTCTTCGATCCGGACGAGGACGCGTTGTTCTCACCGGCAGCCCAGGATGGTGACACGTACCACTTCGTTACCTACAAGGGCAACGTTGTGAGCATCAATGTTGCCGGTGAAACCGCCGTGCCCGAAAAGGCCTGGCCGCTCGCCCTGCCGTCGGAGGCCAAGCAGAACTGGCGCCCGGGCGGGTCCCAGCCGGTTGCCTTGCACAAGGAAAGCGGCACGCTCTACGTCGGTCTCCATCCGAAGGGCCTGGAGGGCAGCCACAAAAATCCGGCAAGCGAAATCTGGGTGTATGACCTGAAGGCCAAGTCTCGCCTGGCGCGCGTCAAGACACCGCATGCGGTCGGTCTTGCCGTCAGTCAGGGTGTGGCGCCACGGTTATTTGCCTTCAACGCCGAGGGCGCAAGCATTACTGCTTTCGACGGTGGCCGGAAATTGAAGAAGGTTGGCGGGGCAAATGGTTTCGGTGATACGCCTACCCAAATGGAAGTGCAATGATGGAAATCCTCATCGCATTCTTCCTCGATCCGGTCGTGACCCGTGCCATCGGGGCAACGCTCTCCATCGTCCTGCTCTTCGGGGCCTTGCAGAAGCTGCGTGATCCGGTGGTCTTCGCCGGCGCGGTGGAAAACTACCGCCTGTTGCCGGATGCCCTGCTGCCGGTGGCTGCCCATGGCTTGCCCTTGCTTGAGCTGGCGGCGGGCGTGCTGCTGCTCTTCCCGGAGACCTGCCTGCTCGGCGGGGGCTGGCCCTGCTGCTGCTCGTAGTCGTCACCTCGGCCGTTGCCATCAACCTGCTGCGCGGCAACGCCGGCATCGACTGCGGCTGCGGCGGTCTTTCCAGCCAGCCGCTGTCCTGGGCGCTGGTCGGCCGCAATGTCCTGCTGATGCTGCTGATCGGCATCGCCGTGCAGGAAAGTGCCGGTCGCGCCCTGGTCTGGGCTGATTACTTCACCGTCGGTGGCGCTGTCCTCGCCCTGGTCGGCCTCTATGTCTCCGCCAATCAATTGATGACCAACGCTCCCCTGGCGCTGGCTGTTCGCAAGTAAAGGAAAAATCATGAATGACGCTCTGCTCGTTTCCAACGTCTTCCTCTGGGGCATCGTGCTCGCCCTTGTCGTGGTCGTCCTCGCTCTCGCCCGCCAGATCGGCATCCTCTACGAACGCGTCGCGCCGATGGGGGCGCTGATGATGGATCAGGGCCCGAAAGTCGGCGAAGTCGCACCAGCCTTTAGTCTCGACTCGATCGGTGGCGGCAAGATGCAGATTGGCGGCAATTCCGGTCGCAGCCAGCTGATCTTCTGGCTGTCGCCGACCTGCCCGGTCTGCAAGAAGCTGCTGCCCATCCTCAAGTCGATCCAGGGCGTCGAAAAGTCCTGGCTCGATGTGGCGCTGGCCAGCGATGGCGACCTGCCCGAGCACGCCGAGTTCTACCGGAAAGCCGATCTGAAAGGCTTCCAGTACGCCCTCTCCCACGACCTCGGCATGACCTACCGGATTTCCAAGCTGCCCTATGCCGTGCTGATCGGCGAAGACGGCCGGATTCGCGGCAAGGGCCTGGTGAATTCCCGTGAGCAGCTGGAAAGCCTGTTCGCTGCGAAGGAAGCCGGCGTCGCCTCGATTCAGGAATTCATCGATCAGCGTGCCTGATCCGAATAACCAGCAAGGAGTTCAAAAGTGAAATGGCTAGATAGTTTCTTCGAGAAGAAGACCCGCCAGGTAGCGCAGTCGGCATCCCGCCGTAGCGCCCTGGTCAAGGTTGGCAAGCTCTTTGTCGGTACCGCCTTCATCCTGCCGGTGTTGCCCTTCGACCGCATGAACCCGAATGCCCACGCGGCCGAAGGCAAAAAGAAGGTGGATGTTGACGATGAAACCAGTTGCGATTATTGGCGTCACTGCGCTCTTGACGGTTTCCTCTGCAGTTGCTGTGGCGGCACGGTAACGACTTGTCCGCCGGGTACCGAGATATCCAAGGTGACCTGGGTCGGTACCTGTCGCAACCCGCATGATGGCAAGGATTACCTGATCAGTTACAACGACTGTTGCGGTGTTGCCCAATGTGGCCGCTGTTTCTGTAATCGCAACGAACGGGAGCGTCCGGGCTACCGCCTCGGGGTGCACAACGACATCAACTGGTGCATGGCCAATACCAGCAACACGTACAACTGTACGGTGGCGGCCATCGTCGGTGTTGGCGAGCCGCGGGGGTAAGACCGATGCGCCAGTTGTTCGCCACCTGCCTGCTGACGCTCCACGCCAGCGTGCTGCTTGCCCAGGATGCCCAAGGCAAGCCGGGAGCGGGCATTTATGCCACCCATTGTGTCGCCTGTCATCAGCCTGACGGTCAGGGGCGCCCGGCGTGGCGCCGCCACTGGCGAGCAATGTCGGGCGGCACGCCGGCAGCCCGGAAGGCCGCAACTACCTGGCCCGGGTGCCGCTCACCGGCATGGTCGGCAGCATAACGGTCGATGGCGTGCGCTACCTCGGTAACAACATGCCGTCGTTCGCCGCGCTGTCCGATGCCGATATCGCCAGTGTGGTCGGCTACGTGCTGCGTGAATTCAATGGTGTTGCCGACCTCACCTGGCTGACCCGGGCTTCGTTGCCGGCGTGCGTCAAAGCGGCGGTACGCCGAACGAAACCCACAAGCAACGCGGCCGCCTGCCGGCGGCGACAGGAGGTTAGGGCGATGCAAAAAGTCTTGACGCTCGCGCTGCTGGGCATGACGGCAAGCCTGGCCTGGGCCGGCCCGGATGCCGGTTCGCCGCGCATGAACTACATGCTGCATTGTTCCGGCTGTCATGGCCCGGATGGTTCGGGTAGCCCGAGTTCCGGGGTGCCGAGCATGCGGGGCACCCTGGGACATTTTCTCAAGGTGAAGGACGGACGGGAGTTCCTGATCCAGGTGCCGGGTACTTCGCAGTCCTCCCTTTCCCACAGGGATACGGCGGAATTGGCGAACTGGCTTCTGAAGACGTTCAGTCCGCTGGAAGTTCCTGCGAACACTCTGCCCTACAGCACGGAAGAGGTTGCCCGCTTGCGAAATGATCCGCTTGCGGATGCGCCGGGACGGCGGGCCGAAATTGTGCAGCATTTGAAAGAGCAAGGAATTGCCATCGACTGAGTCGGTCGGCGGTCTTCGGTTTGAAAAATATATTCAGTCAGAAGGGGATCAAAAATGGGTAAAACCAACAGAGCATTGCCAATCGGGGCCTTGGTGCTGGGATTGGCCGGATTTTCCGGCGTTGCCGTCGCCGCCGTCAGTGATCAGGAAGCCGCCCAACTGGGCAAGGACCTGACGCCGGTCGGTGCCGAAAAAGCCGGCAACAAGGATGGCAGCATCCCGAAATGGGAAGGCGGCATCCCCAAGGGCAAGCACAAGCTGGGCGAGGCCCGCGTCGATCCCTTCGCCGCCGACAAGCCCCTGTACTCGATCGATGCCAGCAACGTCGACAAGTACAAGGACAAGCTCTCGGCCGGCCAGATCGAACTGATCAAGACGCGCAAGGGCTACCGCATGGACATCTATCCGACCCACCGCAGCTGCGGCTACCCGGATTCGGTCTATGGCCAGACCAAGGTCAACGCGACGCTGGCCAAGCTCACTGCGGACGGCAAGGACAATCTCGACAAGGCGGTCGGCGGCGGTTTTCCCTTCGCCATCCCCAAGAACGGCGCCGAAGCGGTCTGGAACCACCGCCTGCGCTGGCAGGGCGAAGGCCGCATCGAGTACTACCAGACCAATTTCATCAACCCGGACGGCACTTTCTACGGCCTGGCCCAGGATCAGTGGGTGATGACGCCGTTTGCCTCGGCCAAGGCCAAGTCGCCCGAGGACGTCGGCGGCGTGCAGCAGAAGCTGCTCAACGTGGCGACGGCGCCGGCCTCGCGCACCGGCGAAATCATTCTGGCCCACTACTTCCTCGGCAAGTCCAACGATGCCTGGATGTATTTCCCCGGCCAGCGCCGAGTCCGCCGCCTGCCAGCCTTCGAGTACGACAATCCGATCCCGGGTTACGAGAACCTCGAAACCGCCGACCAGTACCCGATGTTCGCCGGGGCCCTGGACCGCTACGACTGGAAGCTGGTCGGCAAGCAGGAAATGTACGTGCCGTACAACAGTTTCAAGTTCGTCGCCAAGCGCCCGGTCAAGGAAGTCTATGAAGGGCTGTTTCCCAAGCGCGACCTGATGCGCTACGAGCTGCACCGCGTCTGGAAGGTCGAGGCCACGGTCAAGCAGGGCATGCGCCACATGTTCGCCAAGCGCACGTTCTATATCGATGAAGACACCTGGATGATCCTTGCCGCTGACCAGTACGACGCCCAGGGCAAGCTCTGGCGCGTCATGGAAGGTTCGCTCTACCCGGCGGTCGAACTCGGCGCCTGCGTCAGCCAGGAATTCATGTCCTGGGATCTGACGGTGAATCGCTACATGGCCGAGAACTCCACCCAGGAAGCCAAGCCGACTGACTGGCTGGCCGGTTCCGAAGGCCGCATCGACGTCAAGCGCTTCGAGTCCGACGAGTTGCGCCGGACCGGCGACCGCTGATCGCTTCGACCATCTAACGTGAGGGGAAAACAATGAAGACGACAGTGATCATCCGCCGGACCCGGCTGGCCCTTGCCATTGCCGCAATCGGCATGGGCATGGCCAGCCCGGCGCAGGCGTTCAAGTTCGAGATGGACAACGGCATCAGCGGCAGCCTCGACTCCACCGTTTCATTCGGGGTCCAGCGCCGCATGCAGTCGCCCAACACCAGCATGATCGGCAACGACAACGGCGGCAGCGTGCCGACGACGGGCACCCTGGGCGAACGAGTGAACGGCCCCGGCGGGGCGCCTCGGCCAACCCGGACTTCAACTACACCAATATCGACGACGGCAACCTCAACTACAAGAAGGGCGACATCGTCTCGGCGGTGCTCAAGGGCACCCACGAACTGTCCCTGTTCGATCGCGGCAACTGGGCGGCGCTGGGCCGGGTCACCTGGTCGTCGGATTTTGCCGCCATCCACACCGACCGCACACCGCTCGATTCTGATGCCAAGCAGGCCTTGCGCATGGACGTCACCCTGCTCGATCTGTGGGTCGCCAAGAACTTCCAGCTCGGTGACAACTCGGCAAAGGTCAAGTTCGGCAACCAGGTGATCAACTGGGGCGAGGACATCTTCATCTTCGGGGGCATCAATACCATTCATGCCTTCGATATGCGCAAGGCCCACGTCCCGGGAACCCAGGTCAAGGAAATCCTGATTCCCGCGCCGATGGCCTCGATCAGTACCAGCCTGGGCGGCGGCTTCTCGACCGAGGCCTATTACCAGTTCGCCTGGAACAGCTTCAAGCTCGATCCGGCCGGCAGCTATTGGTCCACGGCCGATTTTCTCGGCAAGGGCGGCCGGCGCGGCGCCTTCATCCCCTCGAGCTTCGGCGGCGTGGGCGACTACGATCCGACGCGCGACCGCAGCATGGATGTCGTCAATGCCGCCGGCGGCGTGATTCCGGTCGAGCGCCAGAAAGCGAAGTCCAACGGGCAGTATGGTGTCAATCTGCGCTACAAGCCGGCCGGCGCCGACACCGAATATGCCGCCTACTACATCCGTTACCACGACAAGCTGCCCTTCGTCGGCTTCAAGGTCAGAGCCGATGGCTCCAACCTGTTCAACGGCATCGTCGCGGTCGAGCAATACGGCGAGAACAAGGACCTGTACGGCGTTTCGGCGAACACCAAGATGGGCGACTGGGCCTTCGGGGCCGAGCTGTCGTACCGGCCGCGCGACAGCGTGGCGATCGACCCGACCGTGCCGGCTTTCGCGGGTTCGATGTCGAAGCAGCAATACAACCTGGCGGCGATCACCAACAATTACTCGCAGCAGGGCATGGCCAACGGCTACACCAACGAGAAGAAGTTCCAGGGCCACGTGACGGCCTTCACCTTCCTGCCGCCGGCGTTGACCCGGGCGCTCGGCGCGGCCGACGGCGCCTTCCTCGCCGAGGTCGCGGTCACCCATTACCCCGGCCTGAAGCTCAACGGCGAGGTGCCCTACCTGCTCAACGACTACTCGATGCCGGACAAGACCTCGTGGGGCTACGTCGCCGAAATCAGCCTGACCTACGCCAATGTCTTCGGCTCGGGCTGGACGGCGACACCGATTGTCGACTTCTACCATGACGTCAAGGGCACCAGCCCCAACGCCATTCCCTTCGTCGAGGGCCGCAAGGCCCTGGCCATGGGCGTGACCTTCGATTATCACAACCAGTGGAAGTTCGGCATCGGCTACAGCGCCTTCTTCGGCGGCGGCAACCTGAACCTGATGCGCGACCGCGATATCGCCTCGGCCACCATGTCGTACGCCTTCTGATTCCCATCGCCCGGGCGACTTCCGCTCCCCGGAGACGGGGTCGCCCACCACCCTATTCATGGCTCCCGCCTTAGCGGGGAGCCGATTCGAGGTAAGTTTTCATGGCTGGCATTGTTGTTTTCGTAAAGCGTCTGGAAGATTTCTTCTTCCGCTTCCGGCTTCCCACGCTGGTGATCCTCGTCATCTTCACGGCGCTGATGGGCTTCCTCGCCGCGCAGTTGCGCATGTCGGCGGGGTTCGACAAACAATTGCCCGTCGGTCATGAATATACCGACACCTTCTTCCAGTACCGGACCCAGCTTTTCGGCTCGAACCGCATCATGGTCGTCGTGCGGGCCACCCAGGGCGACATCTGGACGCCGGCATCGCTGAAGAAGCTGCATGAGGTGACCGAGGC
Organism: Dechloromonas sp. A34; assembly: GCF_026261605.1. NCBI lineage: Bacteria > Pseudomonadati > Pseudomonadota > Betaproteobacteria > Rhodocyclales > Azonexaceae > Dechloromonas > Dechloromonas sp. A34. The sequence continues at coordinate 4,583,663 of NZ_CP102486.1, read as the reverse complement.
CGTGCTCTACCTGCCGGGTATCGACCGGCGCTCGGTGCAATCCCTGTGGACCCCGAATACCCGGGTCTATGAACTGACCGAGGAAGGCTTCCAGGCCGAGGACGTGATCGGCGGCAACGTGACGCCCGACGCCCTCGATGCCGAAAAAATCTCGCGCATCCAGGACCGGGTTGGCCGTGGCGGTTACATCGGCAGCCTGGTGGCCAATGACGGCACGGCGGCGATGATCGTCGCCGACCTGCTCGAGGAAGACCCAAGCACCCATCAGAAGCTTGATTACCTGGATCTCGCCGGCAAGCTCGAGAAGGACGTGCGCGGCAAGCTGGAAACGCCGGAGCACGAGATCGAGATCGTCGGTTTCGCCAAGCAGATCGGCGATATCGCCGATGGCGCCAAGGGCGTTGCCATCTTCTTCGCACTGGCCATGGTGCTGACGGTGCTCGCCGTCTATTGGTACTGCCGTTCGGTGCTGCTCACCATGCTGCCCATCGTCTGCTCCTCGGTCTCCGTGGTCTGGCAGTTCGGCACCCTGACCCTGCTCGGCTTCGGCCTCGATCCGCTGGCCATACTCGTGCCCTTCCTGGTCTTCGCCATCGGCGTCTCGCACGGCGTGCAGCAGATCAACGCCATCTCCAAGGCCGTCGCCAACGGCGCCGACTCGATGGGCGCGGCACGCGAGAGCTTCTCCAGCCTGTTCATTCCCGGCACGCTGGCCCTGGTAACTGCCTTCGTCGGTTTCATCACCCTGGTCATCATTCCCATCCCGATGATCCGGGAACTGGGCATCGCCGCCTCGATCGGCGTCGGCTACAAGATCGTCACCAACCTCATCATGCTGCCGGTCACCGCCTCGTATTTCCGCTTCTCGCGCGACTACGCCCTGCGCCTCGAAGACCTGCAGAACAAGCGGGGCAAGATCATCGAGCGCCTTGGCTTCATTGCCGACATCAACCATGCCCGCCTGGTGCTGGCCGTCGCCGTCGTGCTCTTCGGTGTTGCCGTCTGGCAAAGCCACGGCCGCCACATCGGCGCGCTGCAGCCCGGCGCCCCGAGCTGCGTCCGGACTCACGCTACAACACCGACATCGCCAATATCGTCAAACGCTTCGATCTCGGCATGGACACCCTGACCGTGGTTTTCGAAACCCCCAATGACTCGTGCAACAACTATGAAGTGGTGAACTACATGGACCAGTTCACCCAGCACATGTCGCAGGTGCCCGGCGTGCTCTCGGTCTCCTCGCTGTCGGCGCTGGCCAAGTTTGCCAATGCCGGCCTCAACGAAGGCAACCCGAAGATGACCGCCCTGCCGCGCGACAGCAAGGCACTGCAGGTCGCCGTCGGCTACCTGCCGGAAGCCGGCGGCCTGTTCAACCGGGCGTGCACGATGATGGCTGCCAACATCTACCTGGCCGACCACAAGGCAACGACCATCAAGCCGGCCATCCAGGCGGTCAAGGATTTTCGCGACGCTTACGATCCGGCAGCCCTGGGCATCAAGGTCCGCCTGGCTTCGGGCAACATCGGCGTGCTGGCCGCCACCAACGAGGAAGTCGAAGAGCGCGAGTTGCCGATGATGCTCTACGTCTACGCCGCGATCATGATCCTGGTGCTGCTCGCCTACCGCGACTGGCGGGCCATGCTCGCCTGCTGCGTGCCGCTGACCCTGGCCACCTTCCTCGGCTACTGGTTCATGAAGACCCTGGATATCGGCCTGACCGTCGCCACCCTGCCGGTGATGGTGCTGGCTACCGGAATCGGCGTCGATTACGCCTTCTACATCTATAACCGCCTGCTCATCCATCTCGCCCGCGGCGAGGCGATGAAGGCGGCACTCGAAGGCGCGCTGCGCGAAGTCGGCATCGCCACCATCTTCACCGCCATCACGCTCTCGGTCGGCGTCGCCACCTGGTCCTTCTCCGACCTCAAGTTCCAGGCCGACATGGGCATCCTGCTCACCTTCATGTTCATGGTGAACATGCTGATGGCGATCACCGTGCTGCCCGCCTTCGCCGTCAAGCTCGATTCCCTTTTCCCGCGCCGGGGGCCGGTCAAGGCCCCGGCCATCGGCCACTGATCCGGAAGCCATCATGAAGCGTCAATTCATTTCCCTCTGCCTGGCCATCACCACCCTGGCGCTGGCCGCCAGCAGCGCCGCAACAGCCGCCGACAAGCCGACCGCCGTGGCCGATGGCCTGCGCAGCGCACCCCGGCTGATCCACCCCGAAAAGGCGCCGATCTTCGCCTCGGCCCTGGCCGGCAAACGTATCGTCGCCGTCGGCGACCATGGCTTCGTCATCCTCTCTGACGACGGCAAGAGCTTTCGCCAGGCCGCCGCCGTTCCGACCCGGGCACCGCTGACCAGCGTCCATTTCATCGACAACAAGCGGGGCTGGGCCGCCGGCCATGACGGCACCATCCTCAGTACCGGCGATGGCGGCGAGCATTGGCAGGTCCTGCGCGAAGAGCGCGGCAAGGAGCGTGTCCTGCTTTCCGTGTGGTTCGAGAATGCCACCCACGGCCTGGCGGTCGGCCAGTTCGGCCTGGCCCTGGAAACCATGGATTCGGGCAAGACCTGGCAGGAACGGCGCCTGATCGACGGTGAGGCGGGAGAAATCCACCTGCTGCAGATCGTTCCGGCCGGCGGCGGCTTGTTGCTGGTGGCCGGCGAGGCCGGCGCCATCCTGCGCTCCGAGGACAATGGCGCGACCTGGCGGCTGATCCAGACCGACAACAAAGGCTCCTTCTGGACCGGGCTGGCCCTGCGCGACGGCTCCCTGCTGATGGCCGGACTGCGTGGCCATCTCTATCGCAGCGTGGATCGCGGCCTGAGCTGGAAGGAAATCGCCAGCGGCACCCAGCAGTCGCTGACCGCCATCATCCAGCACCCCGATGGCAGTGTGCATGTCGTCGGGGCTGGCGGTGTCTCGCTGAGCGGCGGCAGCCGGCAGGGCATGCCGCCGCGCTTTTCCCCGCCCAGCGGCCAGGCTGCCGTCTGGGTCAGCAGTGAGGACGAGGGCCAGAAGTTCGAGGCCAGCGTGCGTCCCGATCGCGCCGGGCTGACCAGCGTTGCCGCCGGGCCGGCCGGCGACGTGCTTTTCTCGGTGCTCGGCGTCGTGTCCGGACACTGATTTCACCCGTTTTGACGATGCCGCGGGCGCTGCCCGAGGCGTGATGCTTTGACCACAAGCAGGCACTCGCCTGCACAAAAATCAGGAGACCAACCATGCAACTCAACGATCTCAAGGATCAGCTGACCACCAAGACCCGCGACTTTCTGGCCCGGGGCAAGCATCGCATGCTGATCGGCGGACAGTGGGTGGAGGCCGCCGGTGGCCAGACGCTGGCCGTCATCAACCCGGCCAGCGAGGCCGTCATCGCCACCGTCGCCGCCGGCCAGCCGGCCGACGTCGATGCAGCCGTGGCCGCCGCCCGCAAAGCCTTCGAGAGCGGCCCGTGGAGCCGCATGAAGCCGGCCGAGCGCGAACGCCTGCTGCTGCGCCTGGCCGACCTCATGGAACAGAACGCCCGCACCCTGGCCGAAATCGAATCCCTCGACAACGGCAAATCGGCCGCCATCGCGCAGGCCGTCGATGTCGGCCTGAGCGTTAGCTACCTGCGCTACATGGCCGGCTGGGCGACCAAGATCGAAGGCAGCACCGTGGATGTTTCGGTGCCCTTCATGCCCAACGCCGAATTCGTCAATTACACCCGGCGCGAACCGGTCGGGGTGGTGGCCGCCATCGTCGCCTGGAATTTCCCGCTGCTGCTCGCCTGCTGGAAGCTCGGTCCGGCGCTCGCCACCGGCTGCACGGTAGTACTCAAGCCGGCCGAACAGACGCCACTGTCGGCGCTCTTCCTCGGCGAGCTGATCCAGGAGGCCGGCTATCCGGCCGGCGTGGTCAATGTCGTGACCGGCGACGGCATTGCCGCCGGCGCCCCGCTGACCCGGCATCCCGGCGTGAACAAGATCACCTTCACCGGGTCGACCGAGGTCGGCAAGCTGATCGGCAAGGCCGCCATGGACAACATGGCCCGCGTTACCCTCGAACTCGGGGGCAAGTCGCCGGTCATCGTCCTCGAAGACTGCGATCCCGCCGTCGCCGCGGCCGGTGCCGCCCAGGCCATCTACTTCAATCAGGGCCAGGTTTGCTGCGCGGGTTCGCGGCTCTACGTGCACAAGAAGAATTTCGACCGGGTGGTCGCCGACCTCGCCGATCAGGCCAGGGCGCTGAAGATCGGCCACGGTCTCGATCCGCTGGCCCAGATGGGGCCGCTGGTCTCGCAGGAGCAGATGGAACGCGTCTGCTCCTATATCGACATCGGCCGTCAGCAGGGGGGCGAAGTCGTCACCGGCGGCGGCCGGGCCACCGACATCGGCTATTTCGTCCAGCCGACGGTGATGACCCGGGTCGACCAGAAGGCGCGTGTCGTGCAGGAGGAAATTTTCGGGCCGGTGGTCGTCGCCATGCCTTACGACGATCTCGACCAGGTCGCGGCCTGGGCCAACGACACGCCCTATGGTCTGGGCGCCAGCATCTGGTCGAACGACCTGTCCAAGGTGCATCGCCTGATTCCCAAGATCAAGGCGGGGACGGTCTGGGTCAATTGCCACAACCTGCTCGACCCGGCCATGCCCTTCGGCGGCTACAAGCAGTCCGGATTCGGCAAGGAAATGGGAAGGGCGGCGCTGGACGGTTACCTCGAGCAGAAGTCCGTGTTCATGGCCGTCTGACACCGGGAGGTCTCATGGAAACCGCAGAGAGTGTTGTCCGCGGGGCGACCGACGTTCCGCTGATCGAATCCACCATCGGCTGCTATTTCGACCGGGTGGCCGCCCGCTGGCCCGAACGCGAGGCGCTGGTCGTTCGCCATCAGGGCGTGCGCTGGACTTACCGCGAGTTCGCGGCCCGCGTTGATGCCCTGGCGGCCAACCTCCTGCAGTCGGGGTTGCGGCCCGGCGAGCGCATCGGCATCTGGGCGCAAAACTGCAGCGAGTGGGTGCTCACCCAGTTCGCCACGGCCAAGGCCGGCCTGGTGCTGGTCAACATCAATCCGGCCTATCGTCGCCACGAACTGGAATATGTCCTCAACAAGGTGAGTTGCACGGCGCTGATCCTGGCGCCGAGCTTCAAGAGCAGCGATTACCTGGATATCCTGCGCTCCCTGGCACCGGAACTGGAAACTTGCGCCGCCGGGGCGCTGGCCGCCGCCAAACTCCCCGGCTTGAAGATGGTGATCCGCCTCGGCGCGGAACAATCGGCCGGCATGGGCAATTTCCCGGATCTGCTGCGACCGCCGTCGGCGGCTGCCCTTGCCGAACTGGCCCGGGTCGGCACGACGCTGGGGACGGAGGATCCGATCAACATCCAGTTCACCTCGGGGACGACCGGGGCGCCCAAGGGGGCGACCCTGACCCACCGCAACATTCTCAACAACGGCTTTTTCATCGGCGAGGCGATGCGCCTGACCGAGCACGACCGGCTGTGCATCCCCGTGCCGCTCTATCACTGTTTCGGCATGGTGCTCGGCAACCTCGCCTGTCTGGCCCACGGGCGGCCATGGTCTTCCCCGGCGAAGGCTTCGATGCCGCCGCTGTGCTGGAGACAGTCCAGGCCGAGCGGTGTACGGCCCTGCATGGCGTTCCCACGATGTTCATCGCCATCCTCGACCATCCGCAATTCGCCACCTTCGATCTGGGCTGCCTGCGGACCGGCATCATGGCCGGTTCGCCCTGTCCGGTCGAAGTCATGAAGCGGGTCATCGAGCAGATGCACATGGATGAGGTGACCATCGCCTATGGCATGACCGAAACTTCGCCGGTCAGTTTTCAGAGCTCCTGCGACGATCCGATGGCGCGCCGGGTTTCGACCGTGGGTCGGATTCAGCCGCATGTCGAATGCAAGGTGGTAGACAGCGCGGGCCACAGCGTTGCCCGCGGCCAGAAAGGCGAGCTGCTGGTCCGCGGCTATTCGGTGATGCAGGGCTACTGGGGCGACCCCGAGCGTACCGCGGAAGCGATCGACAGCGGCGGCTGGATGCATACCGGCGACCTCGGGGTGATCGATGCCGAAGGCTATTGCAACATCGTCGGTCGCGCCAAGGACATGGTGATCCGGGGCGGCGAGAACATCTATCCGCGCGAGGTCGAGGAATTCCTCTACGGCCATCCGAAGATTCAGGATGTCCAGTGCGTCGGAGTACCCGATCCGAAGTACGGCGAAGAGCTCTGCGCCTGCATCATTCTGCGGCCGGGAATGACGGCGACGGAAGAGGAGATCCGCGATTTTTGCCGCGGCGAGATCGCCCATTACAAGGTGCCGCGCTACGTGCGTTTCATGGACGCCCTGCCGATGACGGTGACCGGCAAGATCCAGAAATTCATCCTGCGCCGCCAGATTGCCGAGGCGCTGGGGCTGGAGGAGGAAAAAACGGCGTGAACGCGCCGCGCTTCGGCCGCTTGGGGAGCGAGGGCGTGCCAATGCATTGACTGACAAATACTAAAGTACCGCTGTTAAAAGGTAGATCTCCTAGTTAATTCAATTGACCAGAGGGCGCCGTGACCATTTCATGAGCAATGGTGGCGAACTGGTCATTAGGCTGCCGATCATCGGGAAGATGATGCAACCGTTATGCGGACCCGGCCAACATCGTTTCGTTGCAGGCCGCTTGATTCTGACCGCATAATCGAAGCATGAATATCAATTCATCTGCGGGCCTTGGTGTCCGGTTCATGAAAGCTTCGATCCGGTCGAAGTCCCTGGATTTGTGCTTGGCGTGGGCGATGTACCGGGCCGCGATGGTGGTGTGCGCTTGAATTCGATAGAGTCTGGCGCCGCACCGGATCTGCCATCCGATCCACTTGTAGCATCCGCTACGCATGCTGCCGGCCGCGGCTTGCAGCCGGTTCGTCGTGCGAGCCCCGAGGGCCGGCGACTCTTCATTCCGCTGCTGCTTTCCCTGCTATTCCACGCACTGCTGTTCAGCCTGACCTTCGGCGGTCAGGAATTCGGGCTTCCGGGCTTTTCCTTCCCCTGGCAGGATCGACGGATCGAAGTGCCGGATCTGCGCGTCGTTCTCATTCCGGCACCGGTCGCCGAGTCGACGCCCACTATCACGTCTGATCCCCTGCCGCTACCGCCGGTAGCGAACGAGCAAACCGTGGCCGCTGGGCCAGCGGTTGTCACCTTCAAGTCTCCCGAGCCGCCCGTGGAGCGGCCGTCCCCGGCGATAGTGCCGCGGAGTACGTCGACAGCGAAGGCCAGCCCGAGGCCGAAGGCAGCGACCGCCAAAGTCCCTGCGAACACGCCTGCTGAAGTGCTTGCCGATTCGCCGCCCCAACCGAAACCTTTTCCCGCCGTGATCGCCCTGGAGCAGTCCACAGAGGCCGAATTCGTCGTGCCTCCTGCGCCGTCTGAGCCGCCGCCTGCCGTCTCGGCAGCGCCAGAAGATGCTGAGGGGGCAGCACAGGCCCGAATCGACCAGCAGACGCAGGAGCGCGTCGCCGAGGAATCTGTGCGTCAGGAGGCGGCACAGGCAGAGTCTGTGCGACTGGAGACTGAGCGTCAGGAGAGCGCACGACAAGCAGCCGCTCGCCAGGAACTGGCCGGTCAGGAAGCAGTGCGTCAGGAGGCGGCACGGGCCGAGTCTGTTCGACTGGAGACCGAACGCCAGGAGAGCGCACGACAAGCAGGCGCTCGACAGGAGCTGGTACGGCAGGAGGTTGCGCGACAGGAAGCAGCACGGGCTGAGTCTGTGCGACAGGAGGCCCAACGCCAGGAGAGTGCACGACAAGCAGTCGCTCAACAGGAGCTGGCAGGTCAGGAAGCAGCGCGACAGGAGGCAGCACGGCAGGAGGCGGCACGGCAGGAGGCGGCACGGCAGGAGGCGGCACGGCAGGAGGCGGCACGGCAGGAGGCGGCACGGCAGGAAGCCGCACGGCAGGAGGCAGCACGGCAGGAAGCAGTGCGTCAGGAAGCAGTGCGTCAGGAAGCAGTGCGTCAGGAAGCAGCACGACAGGAAGCAGCACGACAGGAAGCAGCACGGCAGGAAGCAGCACGGCAGGAAGCAGCACGGCAGGAAGCAGCACGGCAGGAAGCAGCACGGCAGGAAGCAGCGCGGGCCGAGTCTGTGCGACAGGAGTCCGAACGCCAGGAGAGCGAACGCCAAGCCGCCGCTCGTCAGGAGTCGGCACGTCAGGAATCAGCGCAGGCGGAGGCCAAGCGGGAGCAGGATGCGCGACGGGATGCTGCGCGGCGGGCGATGGGACGCCAACTCGACGAGGAAGCCGCTCGCCGTGAAGCGGCTCAGGCGGCTAGGGAACGCTCACCGTCGTCGAGCGGCTTCCGCCGGGGCAGGCTCTTCGGGCGCTCCGACGCCAACGCCGAACTCGTTTTGTACGCGGAAGCCTGGGGCCGGAAGATCCACTTTAGTATGGGGTTCGACATGGTGCGCGAAGCGGCGAAGCAGCCGCACAGCGATCCCATTGTGACAGTGGCCATTCGCAGCGACGGCTCGGTCGAGTCCGTAACAATTGTTCGCTCGAGCGGCGTGGCCGCGATCGATGATGCGATACGCCGCATCGTGCACAACCAGACGCCCTATCTACCGTTCCAGCCGGCGCTTGCCCGCGACTTCGACGTGGTCGAGATCCGTCGGACCTGGCACTTCGACACCGCCATTCGGCTCTATTGACGGGACGCTGCCCGGCGCCTGGGGGGACGACCGGCAACTTGCGGAGTCGATCGCCGGGTTTCGCTGTTCAGCGTGCCCCTCAACCCTAAAGTGCCCTGACCTTGACCGTCTTCCCCTTGACCTTGCCGGCGCCGAGCTTGCGCACGGCGTCGCGGGCGATGCTGCGGGAGACCGCGATGTAGGTCGTCTGGTCGGTGACCGTGATCTTGCCGATCTGGTCGCCTTTGAAGCCGGCTTCGCCGGTCAGCGCGCCGAGCACGTCGCCGGGGCGGATCTTGTCCTTGCGCCCGCCGAGCATGAGCAGCGTGGACATCGGCGGCACCAGCGGCGCATTGTCCTGGCTGTCCAGCGCCCCGAGTTCGCTCCAGGTCAGCTGGCAGCCCATTTCCTGGGCGATGGCGGCCACCCGGCGGCGGTCGCCGTGGCTGCACAGGCTCAGCGCCCAGCCTTCCTGGTCGCCGCGGCCGGTGCGGCCGATGCGGTGGACGTGGATTTCCGGATCGGGCGTGACATCGACGTTGATCACCGCTTCGAGCTGGGCGATATCGAGGCCGCGCGCCGCGACGTCGGTCGCCACCAGCACCGAGACGCTGCGGTTGGCGAACTGGATCAGCACCTGGTCGCGCTCGCGCTGTTCGAGGTCGCCGTTCAGGGTCAGGGCATGGATGCCCTCCTGGCGCAGGACGTTGAGCAGGTCGCGGCATTGCTGCTTGGTGTTGCAGAAAGCCAGCGTGCTGACCGGGCGGTAGTGCTTGAGCAGCCGGGCGACGGCGGCCAGGCGGTCGTCGTTGCTGACTTCGTAGAAGCGCTGGCGGATCTTGCTGCCGGCGTGCTGTTCGAGCAGCTTCACTTCCTGCGGCTGGTGCAGGAACTGTTTGGCGAGCTGGGCGATGCTTTCCGGGTAGGTCGCCGAGAAGAGCAGCGTCTGGCGCTTGGCCGGGCAGCGCTTGGCGACGTAGGCGATGTCGTCGTGGAAGCCCATGTCGAGCATGCGGTCGGCTTCGTCGAGGACCAGGGTGGTCAGCTCGTCGAGCTTCAGATAGCCGCGTTCCATGTGGTCCATGATGCGGCCGGGCGTGCCGACCACGATATGGACGCCGTTTTCCAGGCTGTTCGCCTGGTTGCGCAGCGTCGAGCCGCCGACCAGGGTCAGCACCTTGATGTTTTCTTCGAAGCGGGCCAGGCGGCGGATTTCCTGCGTCACCTGGTCGGCCAGTTCGCGCGTCGGGCAGAGCACCATGGCCTGCACGGCGAAGCGCTTCGGGTTGAGCTTGGCGAGCAGGGCCAGCCCGAAGGCGGCGGTCTTGCCGCTGCCGGTCTTGGCCTGGGCGATCAGGTCGTGCCCGGCCAGGGCCAGCGGCAGGCTGGCGGCCTGGATCGGCGTCATGCTCAGGTAGTCGAGCTGCTGCAGGTTGGCCAGCATGGCCGGCGCCAGCGGCAGTTCGGCGAAGGATGACCCGGCGGCGGGCGGCTCGACGGCAGTCGTCACGGTAGCGCTCAAGGCTTGCGGCGGCGCGCCGCCGGCATCGGCTTGCGCTGGCGCTGGCCGGGGCGCTGCACGGATTTGTCTTCCGGCTTCGGCTTGGGCACCAGCAGGTTCTTGGCGGTACTGGCGGCGGCTGCGCGGTGGGCGACGATGGCGGCGCGGAAGGCCTCCTCGGTGAGCACGATGGCTGCGAACTCGCCCTTGGCGTTGTGCATGGAGAGGCCATCCTTGATGCCGAACAGGCGTTCGGCGGTGTCGGCCTTGCGCGGCTGGGCCTGAATGATCTTCTGGGCTTCCGGGGTCAGCGCGAAACGGCCTTCCACCTCGTTGAGCAGGCCGTGGGTGGCGAGGCGCGAAAAGGCTTCGACCAGTTTGGCTTCGGTCGGAATATTGTCCTGGAGCAGGTCGATCGCCGCCATGATCTCGACGATTTCCGCCGGCCGCCGTTTGGAAGCAAGGGCCGTTGCGAGAAGAATGAGGGCATCAACATCGTGGATCGGGTGCATGGAATTAGCTTTGAATGCCTGTGGCGCAAGGGAAAGGCGGCACACAGGGGCGTCGGACGCCGGGTGACAGGGCCGCAAAAAAGAGGGCCGGAGGCCGCCAGTGTACCGCCTTGTGGCTCAACTTGCCCGGTTCAGTGCGCGGCGGATGCGTTCGATCGTTTGCTCGACCGCCGCCGTTTTCGCCACCTCGAGGCCGAGATTGCGGGCGATGGCATTGACCTTGGCAGGGTTCAGCGGAATGCCGCCGCGATCGACGGCGGCGATCAGCCGGCGTGCCTGCTCGATGTCGGAAAGCGGTTGCGGAGCAGCCGGTAGCAGGCATTTCAGCCAGCGGATGATTCCTTTTGTACGGCGTGATCCCATAAACTGGCAGGTATTCAAAACTGCGAGGATACCGCGATGGCTGTCAGACCTCTGTTGCGCATGGGCGATCATCGCCTGCTCGAGGTGGCGAAACCGGTCGTCGACTTCGCTACGCCGGCCCTGGCCGGCTTGATCGAGGACATGTTCGACACCATGAATGCCGCCGGCGGCGTCGGCCTGGCCGCCCCGCAGATCGGTGTCGGGCTGCAGGTCGTGATCTTCGGTTTCGAGAACAGCGAACGCTACCCGGAGGCCGAGGCCGTGCCGATGACCGTGCTGCTCAATCCCGTGATCACGCCGCTCTCCGATGAAGAAGAACTGGGCTGGGAAGGCTGCCTGTCGGTGCCCGGCCTGCGCGGCGAAGTGCCGCGCTGGGCGCGCATCCGCTACCAGGGCTTTACCTCGCAGGGCGAGACCATCGACCGCACCGTAGAAGGCTTCCACGCCCGGGTCGTCCAGCACGAATGCGACCACCTGATCGGCAAGCTCTACCCGATGCGAATCCGCGACATGGCCCGCTTCGGCTTTACCGATGTACTCTTCCCGGAATTGGCGTAGGAGAATCCAATGAGCGAACTGTTGCAGGGCATCGAAATCGAGCATGGCGGCAAGCCGCAATATGCGGTGATCTGGCTGCACGGCCTGGGTGCCGACGGTTCGGACTTCGTGCCGGTGGTACCCGAACTCGGGCTGGCCGAAGCGCCCGGTGTCCGCTTCATCTTCCCGCATGCGCCGGAAATGCCGGTCACCTGCAACGGCGGCTACGTGATGCCGGCCTGGTACGACATCATTTCGCTGGACAGCACCAGCCGCAAGATCGACGAGGCCGGCATCGTCCATTCGCGGGCCGCCATTCGCCAGCTGATCGCCCGCGAAAACGCTCGCGGCATTCCCTGCGCCAACATCTTCCTGGCCGGCTTTTCGCAAGGCGGCGCGGTCGCCTACACAACGGCGCTGACCCACCCCGAGCCGCTGGCCGGGATCATCGCCCTGTCGACCTATCTGCCCTCGGTGGCGCTGGTCGAACGCGAAGCCACCGCAGCCAACCGGGCGATCGCCATCTTCGGCGCCCATGGCAGCCAGGACGACGTGGTGTCGCCGACGCTCGGCCGGCAGGCCCGCGACTTCATGCTGCAGCGCGGCCATGCCGTCGACTGGCAGGAATACCCGATGCCGCATTCAGTCTGCATGGAAGAAGTCGAAGCGATCGGCGACTGGCTGCGGGGGCGGCTGGCGTGAGCGATGTCGTGATGAGCCGGGCCGAGCTGGGCACGGCCGACCTGCCGCTCTACCAAGGCATCGGGCTCGATCAGGTGACGCTGGTCGAGTCGGAAGCCCAGGCCGCCGAGGCGCAGGCGGCGCTGATGGCGAGCGATGCGATCGGCTTCGACACCGAATCGAAACCGACTTTCCTCAAGGGTGAGGTGTCGACCGGGCCGCACCTCGTGCAACTGGCCAGCGACCGCCACGCCTGGCTGTTCCCGGTATCCCGCGCCCATGGCAACACGGCGCTGAAGGCCATTCTCGAGTCGCCGCAGGTGCTGAAAGTCGGCTTCGGCCTCGGCAACGACCGCAGCGCGCTGAAGGCGCGGCTCGGCGTGACGCTACAGAACGTCCTCGATCTCGGCGAAACCCTGCGCGGGCCGGGGCATCGCGGCACGGTGGGGGCCAAGGTGGCGGTCGCCCACTTCTTCGGCCAGAAATTCCAGAAATCCAAGAAAACCGGCACCAGCAACTGGGCCAGTTCGCGGCTCAACGAGCGCCAGGTGCTCTACGCCGCCAACGATGCTTACGTTGCCTTGCAGCTTTACCGGGCCTGGCTGCGCAGCCAGGGCACGCCGGGCTGATCCCCTTTCACCACCGCCTCATTCAGGAAAAACCGTTTCATGGCTGACATCCCTACCCTCTCCCTGCTCGAAACCCGCGTTCTCGGCACCCTGGTCGAAAAACAGCGCACGGTGCCCGACACCTATCCGCTGTCCGTCAATGCGCTGGCCGCCGGCTGCAACCAGAAGACCAGCCGCAACCCGGTGCTCGAGGCGAGCGAGGCGGAAATCCTGGAAGCCCTGGCCACTCTCAAGGAAGCCCGGCTGGTCGGCGAAGTCAGCGGCGGCCGGGTGGTGCGCTTTGTTCATCACATTGAAAAGGGGCTGGGCGTGCCGACCCAGGCCTCGGCCCTGCTCACCGTGCTCATGCTGCGCGGCCCGCAGACCGCCGGCGAACTGCGCCTGAACTGTGAGCGCCTGCACAAGTTCGTCGATATTTCCTCGGTCGAGGCCTTCCTCGAAGAACTCGCCGCCCGTCCCGACGGCGGCCTGGTGGTGGAACTGCCGCGCCTGCCCGGTTCCCGCGAAAACCGCTGGGCCCATCTGCTGAGCGGCATGCCCGACCTCGAGGCGCTGACCACGGTGCGCAGCGGTGGGGGTAGCCGCGAAGTCGAGGAACTGCGCGGCCGGGTCGAATATCTCGAAGCCGAGGTCGGCGAACTGCGGACCTTGCTGAATCAGCTGCGCGCCGAACTCGGCGGCTAAACGACCTAGTCGGCCAGCTCGATCTGGCCGCTGACCGTGGTCGTCACCAGGCTTTCGCCGGCCTCCAGCGGCAGCGGCGCCGTCTCGGCGGCCATTGCACGGCTGGCCTTGAACATCGGCATCGGCGGCTGGCGGCCGCTCTGCTGGATGTTGAGCTGCTTGATGCGATAGGGCTTGCCGAAGGTGTCGGCGACCAGCTTGGCGCGCCCCTGGAAGGCGCGGATCGCCTCGCGCGTCGCCTCGTCCTCGGCCGCCCGGCGGGTGGCCGGCGACGGCTGCTGGGCGAGGTTGCCGATCGCCAGACGCATCTGCTGCAGCTTGCCGAGCAGTTCGGAAACGGCGGCCTGATCCGTTGATTCGAGCACGATTTCCGAACGCATCCGCCAGTTTTCGATCTTCTGGTTCTGACCATAGACCGGATAGGTGTGCTGCTGGCCGCTCTTGGCGGCGACCCCCGGCTTGGCCTTGATCAGCTTCAAGGCCTCGGCGATGTCCTGATTGACCCGCTTGGCCAGTTCGGCCGGGTTGCTGCCGCTGACTTCGGCATAGACCGTGGCGCTGACCTGGTCGTTGGCGGCGGGCAGGCTGGCTTCGGCGCTCAGTTCGATGGTGGTGCCGGCCTGGGCGCCGAGGGCGAGCAGGCTGGCGGCGAACAGGGCAAGGATAGTTTTCGTCATGGCTTATCGTTCCGGCCTTCCAGTTGGTTGATGAGGTGCTCGCAGTCGGCGATGTGGCGCAAGGCGACGCTGCTCACCGACCAGTAACCGATGCCGGCGGCGAGCAGTTGTCCGGCAATCGGCACCAGGCGCGAAGCCTCCATGGCGGTCAGGCGAATGCCTGCCGTTCGCAAGATGCGCCCGAGCAGCGCCGGTGTCGTCAGCCGTGCCGCCAGCGTTCCGCCGGTACCGGCCAGCAAGCCATAGATCAGGGTCCGGCGCTGGCCGCTCAGGCGGTCGATCTGCAGCTCGTCGAGGCCGAATTCGGTGTTGATGCGGCGGATCAGGCGGGTCATCACAGCGAGGTCAGTCGCCAGATCGATGCCGGGCAGTGGAATCAGCGAGCTGGCAGCCGCCAGCAGGGCGCGTTGCCGGGCCATGGCCCGGCATTCCCGGCGCAGGCTGGCGCCCGGTTCGGTGGCGGACTGGGACCAGGTGCTGGCGTGTCCCATCGACTCTAGCGGCCGCCGCCGCGCAAGCGGCCATAGATGAACAGCAGCAGGATGGCGACGATCACCGAGGCAATGAAACCGGCGCCCTGTCCGGCCTGGTACCAGCCCATGAACTGGCCGATCATGCCGGCCAGGAAGGAGCCGGCAATGCCGAGCAGGATGGTGGCAATGAAGCCCATGCTGTCCCGGCCCGGATGCAGCAGCTTGGCAATCACTCCGATGACGAAACCCAGAACAATGGTCCAGACGATACCCATGGCCGCTTCTCCGAGAAGTGAATCTGCATCTTAGAGCAGGCGACGGCCAGCAAGTTTGAAAAATTGTCAGGATCTGTAACGCGGCTAAAACAGTTGCCGGTGGCGGAAAGCCCCGGGGGCGTGTGACAGCAGGGTCGACAGCGCCAGCACCAGCCAGAAGATCGCCAGCGCCCAATCCGGCTGCCAGGCCATCAGGCCGACCAGCAGCAGTTTGACGAGGACGCCGAAGCCGGCCACTTCGCGGAGGTGGGCCGGGTTGGCCCAGGTATCGATGCTGAACATGGCCAGGCCGGAGAAGAAGGTGATGGCCGCGCCCAGCCCGGTGTGGCCGGCGCCGAGCAGGCTGGCGCCGAGCAGCACGAGGCCGCCCAGATGAACGGCGCGCAAGGCGAGGTTGAGCCAGCGTTTGCCGGGGAAGTCGCGGATCGCGGCGCGCTGGCGGGGCATAGCTTTGGCGTCCGAGTCAGCGGCCGCGCGGCTTGCCGGCTGGTTTGGCGCCCGGTCGACTGGCGGGGCGGCGGGCCGGCTTGGCACCGCCTTCGTCGAAGCCGACCCAGTTGCCGGGCACGCCCTTGGCCGAGCGGCCGCCGCCGACCTTGGGCTTTTTCGGCTTCTTGGCGACGGCCGGACCGGCGCCGGTCAGCGGCACGCGGTGATCAGGTTCGAATCCCGGTTCCTCGTCGCGCTCCAGCGTCTTCTTGGTCAGCGTTTCGATGGCGGCGAGCAGCGGCGCCTCGTCGGCGCAGACCAGCGAAATCGCTTCGCCGCTCGCCCCGGCCCGGCCGGTGCGGCCGATGCGGTGGATGTAGTCTTCGGCGACGATCGGCAGGTCGAAATTGACTACCTGCGGCAGGTCGTCGATGTCCAGTCCGCGCGCCGCGACGTCGGTGGCGACGAGGATCTGCACTTCGCCGGCCTTGAAGCTTTCCAGCGCCCGCAGGCGGGCCGGCTGGTTCTTGTCGCCGTGAATGGCATCGGCCGGGATCTTCTTGGCCTGCAGCGTCGTCACCAGTTGCTCGGCGCCCTTGCGGGTCTTGACGAAGACCAGCACCTGGCCCCACTTGCGGCTTTTCAGCAGGTGCAGGAAGAGTTCCGGCTTGCGCTTCTTGTCGACCGGCACCACCCACTGCTTGACGCTCTTGGCCGCCGTGTTGCGCGGGCTGACTTCGATCGACAGCGGGTCGCGCAGCCGGCTCTTGGCCATGCTGCGGATTTCGTCGGAGAAGGTGGCCGAGAAGAGCAGAGTCTGGCGCTGCTTGGGCAGGGCGGCGAAGACGGTGGCCAGTTCCTGGGCGAAGCCGAGGTCGAGCATGCGGTCGGCCTCGTCGAGGATCAGTGTCTCGACCTGCTTGAACTTGACGGCATTCTGGCGGAAGAGATCGAGCAGGCGGCCGGGGGTGGCGACCAGCACGTCCACGCCGCGGCGCAGGCGCATCATCTGCGGGTTGATGCTGACCCCGCCATAGGCGGCGTAAGTGCTGAGCGGCAGGTGTTCGCCGTACTGGCGGAAGCTGGCATGGACCTGCTCGGCCAGTTCGCGGGTCGGCACCAGGACCAGGGCGCGGATCGAATTGCTCGCCGCCTTTTCGCCCGCACTCAGGCGCTGCAGCACGGGCAGCGCGAAGCCGGCGGTCTTGCCGGTGCCGGTCTGCGCCGCCGCCATCAGGTCGCGCCCGGCCAGCACGGCCGGAATGGCCTGCGTCTGGATCGGCGTCGGCGTCTGGTAGCCCAGGGTCTCGAGCGCCTGGAGTAAGGGGGCGGCAAGGCCGAGGGAAGCGAAAGTCATGGTGTTTTGGCGGAGCGGAAAGTGCGGAGTTTAACCGTTTCGCCGGCCCATCTTGGTGCCGGCATGGCCGGTGTAAGATTCAAGGCATGAATGAACTCGAGATCCTCGCCCAGGAACTGGGTAGCGCCCTGCTGGCGCGCGGCGAATGGCTGGCGGTCGCCGAATCCTGTACCGGCGGCTGGCTGGCCCAGTCGGTGACAGCGATCGCCGGTAGTTCGGGCTGGTTTGACCGCGGCTTCGTGACCTATTCGAATGCCGCCAAGCTCGACATGCTGGGCGTGCCGGAAACCACGCTCGACCGCCATGGCGCGGTCTCCGAGGCGACCGCCCGGGCCATGGCGCAGGGTATGCTGGCCCACAGCCGGGCCGACTGGGCAGTGGCGATCACCGGCATCGCCGGGCCGAGCGGCGGGTCGCCGGAAAAACCGGTGGGCACAGTCTGCTTTGCCTGGGCCGCGAAAGACGGTGGTTGCGAGGCACAGACCTGCCACTTCGCCGGCGATCGTGGCGCCGTGCGCGAGCAAGCGGTGCGTCATGCCTTGACGGGTTTGCTGCAGCGCCTGGCGGCGTCGCCCTTGATCGCCTGAGGCCTTGGCGACCGTCAGCGCCCAGCTTCGGCCGCGATTTCCCTGAGCAGCGGTTCGACCAGCTTGGCGGCACCGCCTTGTGGCTTGCGGTAGGCAATCCAGGTGGTGTTGGTCTCGCCGGGCAGCGTGTAAATTGAAATGGCGAAGGGGCAGAGCACGATGTTGTGCGGGTCGGCCTCCATCATTTTTCGCGACAAGCTGGCCGAGCAGAATTCGATGATTTCCGCATGCTCGTATATCTGTCGGCTGGCGCCGATATCGGCGCCGGTCCGCTGCAGCATGTCGCCGATATGCGAGGTGTAATTGACGACCAGGCCGCGATTCTCGACGGCCATGACGATGGCGTCCCGGGCATCAACGAACGGGCTGGCCAGCTTTTGCCGGACCATCCACTCGTCGGAGGAGACGGCGCCGACGCTCAAGGCCAGCGCGGACAAGATCAATAGGCGGCGCATGTTCGCTCCTGCATCAGTATTCGCTAATGCAACTGATTGTACCCGCTTTGCCGCAATCCACGATCGCGGCTAACCCGCACGCAAACCGCGTTTAGTCGGGCAGCGGTTCGAAGAGGGCGGCCAGATCGTCGGTGCCGAACTTGACTTCGACGCCGTGGTCGTCGGAGAGGATGCCGGCGGCCAGTTCGGCCTTGCGTTCCTGCAGGGCGAGAATCTTTTCCTCGATGCTGCCGCTGACGATCAGCTTGTAGACGAACACCGGCTTGTCCTGGCCGAGGCGGTGGGCGCGGTCGGTGGCTTGGTTCTCGACCGCCGGGTTCCACCACGGGTCGTAGTGGATCACGGTGTCGGCTGCGGTCAGGTTGAGGCCGACGCCGCCGGCCTTCAGGCTGATCAGGAAGATCGGCACGTCGCCGTCCTGGAAGCGGCGGATCGGCGTTTCGCGGTCGACGGTGTCGCCGGTCAGCGTGACGTAGGCGATGCCGAGCTTGTCGAGTTCGCCCTCGATCAGGGCCAGCATGCTGGTGAATTGCGAGAAGACCAGGATGCGCCGGCCTTCATCGACCAGCTCCGGCAGCATGGCCATCAGGAGGTCGAGCTTGGCGCGTTCCTTGACCTTCTTGGCGGCATTGGCCTTGACCAGGCGCGGGTCGCAGCAGACCTGGCGCAGCTTCAGGAGAGCATCGAGGATGACGATCTGGCTGCGCGCGAAACCCTTGCTGGCGATTTCGTCGCGGACCTTGGCATCCATCGCAGCGCGCACCGTCTCGTAGAGGTCGCGCTGGCTGCCTTCGAGTTCGACGCTGCGCACGATGATGGTCTTCGGCGGCAGTTCCTGGGCGACGTCTTCCTTCTTGCGGCGCAGGATGAAGGGCCGGATGCGGCGGGCCAACAGCTTGCGGCGTGGGACGTCGCCGAGCTTCTCGATCGGCGTCCGCCAGTGGCGGGTGAATTGCTTGCTGGTGCCGAGAAAGCCGGGGAGCAGGAAGTCGAACTGGCTCCATAGCTCGCCGAGGTGGTTCTCGAGCGGCGTGCCGGTCAGACACAGGCGGTGGCGGGTATCGACCTTGCGCACGGCTTCGGCGCTGCGGCTCTGGGCATTCTTGACGGTCTGCGCCTCGTCGAGGATCAGCAGGTGGTAGCTGTGCTGCATGAGCTCCTCGGCATCGCGCCAGAGCAGCGGATAGGTGGTCAGCACGACATCGTGGGTGGGGATTTCGGTGAACCGCGTCTTGCGTTCCGGGCCGTGCAGCGAGAGCACCTTGAGCGAGGGGGCGAAGCGTGCCGCCTCGTTCTTCCAGTTGAAGATCAGCGAGGTCGGCAGGACGATCAGGGCCGGCTTGTCGAGGCGGCCGCCTTCCTTTTCGAGCAGCAGGTGGGCCAGGGTCTGCGCCGTCTTGCCGAGGCCCATGTCGTCGGCGAGGATGCCGGAGAGGTTCTGTTCGCGCAGGAACTGCAGCCAGGCGAGGCCTTCGCGCTGGTAAGGGCGCAGTTCGAGGCAGAGGCCGGCCGGCGGCACGATGTCGACGATACCCTGGGCGGCCTGCAGGCGTTCGGCCAGGGCGAAGACGTCGCTCTGGCCGCGGAACTGCCAGCGGCTGACATCGGTCAGCTCGGCCAGGCGCGGCGCGTCGAAACGCGACAGGCGCAGCGTGTCGCCGCCGGTGAAGCCGTCGAAAAGGTCGATCAGCGTCGCGGCCAGCGGCTTGACGCGGCCGGCCGGGACGCGCAGGCGCTTGCCGCTCGCGGTGTGCAGTTCGACCCCTTCGTCGTCGGGGATGCGCTCCAGTTCGGCGGTTTCCAGCCAGCGCGGGTCGCGGCGGAAGAGGCTGGCGAGGAGCGGGGCCAGCGGCAGGCGTTCGCCGTCGACGATGATGCCCATGTCGAGATTGAACCAGCCGCCGTCGGACTCGTAGAGGTCGGCTTCCCAGCCGTCGACCTCGATCACGTGGTGGCGGAAGTCTTCCGGGAACTCGATCTGCCAGCCGGCCGCCTTCAGCTGGGCGGCACCATCCTGCATGAAGGGCGCCCAGGCTGCCTCGCTGGCCAGGCCGTAGATGCCTTCCGGCGGACTGCCGAAGGTATAGAGGATATTGCCCGAAATTTTCTGCATGCCGCTGTCGACCAGGGCTTTCAGGGCGCGGGCTTCGGCCTCCGGGCGGCGCTTCAGGCGCACCGTCTCGCCCTCCGGCAGGGTGATGAATTCGCTCTTTTCCTCGGGCCGGATGTCGGCGTCGGCATAGCGGAAAATGACCCGGGCGACGTCGAACGGGCCGCCGTTGAAGCTCTGCGGGTAGCCGCGCCAAGCGCGCTGGCCGTGGGTGTGCAGGGTTTCGAGCTGAAGGACGGCAATCAACGGCGCCTCGACCAGGCGCAGCCGGGCGCTGGCGTCCTCGGCCGGCAGCGGCAAGTCGGGGGCGAGTTCGGTCAGGGCATCGGCGACCAGGGCCGCTTCCTTGGCCGAGAGCGGGGGCAGCGAGAACAGCCGGGTGATCACTGCCGGATTGCCAGATACTTCAAGGGGGCCGGTTTCGCCTTCGCCGAGATCGAGATACCAGGGCGGATCGACTGCGATGATCATGCCGGCCGACGGTTCCGGCTTCAGGTAGGGGCGCTGGAAGCCCATGCCGTCTATCTGCCAGCCGATGCTCGCCGGGCGCGTGGCGCCGGCGTTGAGTGGCAGGCCGAGGTCGTCCTCGGGGTAGAGGCGATGGCTGGCCGCCATCCGCTGCAGGATTTCGGCGCCGTGTTTCGGGCCCAGCCCGAAGGCGCGCAGGCCGGTTTCGTGGTCGCGCTCAGCCCAGATCAGGCGCAGGATGCCGAGATCTTCCTCGGTGACGAACTGCGGCGGGGTGACCAGGGCGCGATCGACTTTCCACCATTCATCGGCGCTCTCCGGGTATTTGCCCTTGCGGATCTCGATGCCGAAACGGCGCTGGTCGGCCGTCCATTTCAGGATATAGAACAGCTGCTGGCGGGCGCCGGCCGGACGCGCCTTCTTCTTGGCGACGGCGACCGAGACGCGGCGCAGGTCCTCGGCCCAGGAGAGCACGCTGGTGCTGGCCCGCTCGCTCGGGTTGCGCTCGGCGATGGCCTTCAGCAGCATCGCCGCGACATGCTTGCAATGGCGGCCAACGGTGCAGGTGCAGCGGCTGACGAGCATCGTCTCGCCGCTCTGCGACTGGCTCAGATAGGCCTGGGCGAGGTAGGGGCTGCGGGCCGAGCCGGGGATCACCGCCTGCATCTGGC
This sequence comes from Dechloromonas sp. A34, assembly GCF_026261605.1. Lineage (NCBI taxonomy): Bacteria > Pseudomonadati > Pseudomonadota > Betaproteobacteria > Rhodocyclales > Azonexaceae > Dechloromonas > Dechloromonas sp. A34. The sequence continues at coordinate 4,562,582 of NZ_CP102486.1, read as the reverse complement.
TGCCGGTGATTTCGAGATCCTGGACCAGGTCGACGTAGGGCCGGGCCTTGTTCAGTTCGCGGGTGGCGAACCAGTCGGCGACGTTTTCCTCGGTAAAGCTGGTGAGCGTGACAGCAGCCATCGTCGGTCAGGAAAAAAGGGCGCTGATCAGCAGGGCGAGCAGCACGGCAATGATGGCCAGCCAGCGGTTCTGCTGCTGCTGGGCGGCAATCAGGCGTTCGAGCTGGGGTTGGGGGTCGGCCTTGGCCGGCTGGTCGAGCGCCTGATGGATCAGGCGCGGCAACTGCGGCAGGCTGCGGGCGAGATAGGGGACTTCCTGCTTGAAGGTCTTGACCAGGCCGCGCCAGCCGATCTGCTCGCTCATCCAGCGCTCGAGGAAGGGCTTGGCGGTCTTCCAGAGATCGAGTTCGGGATCGAGCTGGCGACCGAGGCCTTCGATATTGAGCAGGGTCTTCTGGAGCATGACCAGCTGCGGCTGGATCTCGACATTGAAGCGGCGCGAGGTCTGGAACAGGCGGAGCAGGATCTTGCCGAAGGAGATGTCCTTTAACGGGCGATCGAAGATCGGCTCGCAGACGGCGCGGATGGCGGCCTCGAACTCGTCAACCCGGGTCTCCTTGGGCGCCCAGCCGGATTCGATATGGGCTTCGGCGACTCGCTTGTAGTCGCGGCGGAAGAAGGCGAGGAAATTCTGGGCCAGGTAGTTCTTGTCGGAATCCGTCAGCGTGCCGACGATGCCGAAGTCGAGGGCGATGTAGCGGCCGTCGGCATGGACGAAGATGTTGCCGGGGTGCATGTCGGCATGGAAGAAACCATCGCGGAAAACCTGGGTGAAGAAGATTTCGACGCCGGCTTCGGAGAGCTTGGAGAGGTTGATGCCGTCGGCGCGCAGCTTGTCGATCTGCGAGATCGGCGTGCCGGTCATGCGCTCCATGACCATCACGGTCGAGGTGCAGTAGTCCCAATGGACTTCGGGCACGATCAGGAGGTGGGAATCGGCGAAATTGCGCCGCAGTTGCGAGGCGTTGGCCGCTTCGCGCATGAGGTCGAGCTCGTCGCGCAGGTATTTGGCGAATTCGGCGACCACTTCGCGCGGTTTCAGGCGCTTGCCGTCCGACCACAGCGTTTCGAGGAGCAGGGCGAAATTGTCCATCAGCGCCAGGTCGTGCTCGATGACCGAGAGCATGTTCGGGCGCAGGATCTTGACGGCGACTTCATGGTTGCCGTCTTCCGCTTTCAGGCGGGCGAAATGGACCTGGGCGATCGAGGCCGAGGCGACCGGCACCGGGTCGAATTCGGCGAATACCTCGCTGGCCGGGCGGCCGTAGGCTTTTTCGATCTCGGCCAGGGCGAGCGCCGAATCGAAAGGCGGCACGCGATCCTGGAGGCGGGCCAGTTCGTCGGCGATATCGCTCGGCATCAGGTCGCGCCGGGTGGACAGCACCTGTCCGAACTTGACGAAAATCGGGCCGAGGGCCTCGAGCGCCAGGCGCAGGCGAACGGCGCGCGGCGTCGACAGGTCGCGCCAGAATTGCAGGGCGTTGGCGAGGCGGACCAGGCGGCCCGACGGCTCATGTTCGAGCACCAGCTCGTCGAGGCCGAAGCGGCTGGCGACGGAGGCAATCTTGAGCAGGCGGAGGAGGCGCATGGCGGCAGGGCAGGCCGGACGGGTCCGGCTGAAACGGAAACGAGCATGTTAACATGCAGACGGCCGTCCCGGCCCGGTGTTTTCCGCTTTGGGCGACTGTCGATAGGGCCTCGGCCCGGCTTGGCAACGGGTTTTTCGTTAACATGCAAAAGCGATTGCGGATTGGGATAAACTGGCCGCCGGCTGGCCCGGATATCCAATCCAGCGCCACTCAGCACCCTGGGTTGATACCGTTGATCCCTTACCTTCCGCGTCCATGACAGTACAGAAACACCCCTCCGAGATTGCGCGCGAGGCGCTGATGCGACTGGCGGCAAGCCATCTGGCGCCGACCCCGGCCAACTACCAGGCTTGCTACAACGAAATCGCCAACCTGCCCAACGTCGCCCCCTTCCCCGATCAGCCGCTGCGCAAGATTGCCATGACGCTGACTGCCCGGAACGCGGTGCAGGAGCAACAGTTGAAGCGCCTCGATCAGGCCATCGCCCGGCGCAGCTGGCACGGCGTGCAGGGGGCACTGACCGCTTTCATCGCCGCCGCCAAAGACGAAAAAGCCGTTGCGTCCGATGTCGAGCAGGTCCTCTCGCCGGAGTTTTCGACTCGCCTGGCCCGCTTTATCGAGAGCGTGCTGCCGGCGCTGGGTAACGAAAACGAGGGCGTGACCGGGATGCTGGGGGCTTTGCTGCAGGCCCTGCGTCAGCCGCCGGTCGATGTTTCGGTAATCCAGGAGATGTTGGGCAACTACAGCCACCACGCGTTGTTTGCCGCCGAAGAACAGGCCGAAATCAAGGATTCGCTACTCAAGCTGCTGCATCTGATCATCCAGAATATCGGCGAACTCAGCCTTGATGACAGCTGGCTCAAGGGGCAGGTGGATGGTCTGCTGGCGGTCGTCGCGCCGCCGCTGACCCTGCGCCATCTGGACGAGATGGAGCGCCGGCTGCGCGACGTGATGGTCAAGCAGAGCGAGGCCAAGCTCCGTTCGGTCGAGGCGCAGGAAGAAATGCGCCAGATGCTGGCTGCCTTCATCGAACGCCTGGCGTCGATGAACGAATCGAGCACGACCTTCCAGGGCAAGATCGAGGCGAGCGCCCGCGACATCGAGCAGATCAGGAAGGTCGAGGATCTGGCACCGTTGCTGGCCGACGTGATTGCGGCGACCCGTTCGATGGCTGAAGAGACCGCGCAGTCCCGCGAGTTGCTGCAAACTCTGCAGGTCAAGGTGCTGGCTACCGAGGCCGAACTCGTCCAGCTCCATCTCGAACTCGACAGCGCCAGCGCCTTGGCCCGCCATGACCCGCTGACCGACGCACTCAACCGCAAGGGCCTGGACGAGGCGCTGACCCGCGAAATCGCCAGCATGCGACGCAAGGAATCGCCGCTTTCGGTCTGCCTGCTCGATATCGACAATTTCAAGAAACTCAACGACCGCCTCGGCCACGAGGCCGGCGACAATGCGCTGGTGCATCTGGCCAATGTCGCCCGCGACAGCATGCGGCCGACCGATACGCTGGCCCGTTACGGCGGCGAGGAATTTGTCATCCTGATGCCGGATACGCCGATGGAGAGTGGCATCGAGGCGATGACCCGCCTGCAGCGCGAACTGACCCGGGCTTTTTTCCTGTCCGGCAACGAGAAGGTACTGATCACCTTCAGCGCCGGGGTCGCCCAGCTCGCCGCCGACGAATCGGGGGCTGACGCCATCCGTCGCGCCGACCGCGCCATGTACCTGGCCAAGCGTGCCGGCAAGAACCGGGTGATGGGTGCCTGAGCGCCGGTCGTGTCGGTTTTCCATTGTTTTGATTTCGTCGCCCGGGATGACGCCAGGATACTGATTCTCGGCAGCATGCCGGGCAAGGCCTCGCTGGCGGCGCAGGAGTATTACGCCTACAAGCACAATGCCTTCTGGCGCATCATGGGTGATCTGCTCGGCGCCGGACCAGAGCTGCCCTACGCGCAGCGCCTGGCGCGCCTCAAGGCGGCCGGGGTCGCGCTGTGGGACGTGATGGCGGTTTGCGAACGGGCGAGCAGCCTGGATGCCGACATTGTTGGCGCTTCCATCCGGGCGAATGATTTCCCGGCCTTTTTTGCGGCCCACCCCGGCATCCGCCACGTCTTTTTCAATGGAGGGGCTGCCGAAGCCAGTTTCCGGCGCCTGGTATTGCCGGCGCTGGCCGCCCATGATCTGGCGTTGACCCGCCTGCCCTCGACCAGCCCGGCGCATGCCGCATGCAGCTATGCCGAGAAGCTGGCGGCCTGGTCGGCGATTGTTGCACCGCCCAATAACTGAGTCGGGGCAGCGTATAATCGCGGTCTTCAAATTTTTCGCTGCAAATCAATGGCCCACGACGTCAAATCCCAGCTGACCGCCCTTTTGCAAAAGGCGCTGGCCAGTGTTGCGCCGGCTGCAACCGATACGCCGATTCATCTGGAGCGCCCGCGCGATCCGACGCATGGCGACTTTGCAACCAATCTGGCTCTGCAATTGGCCAAGGCGCTGAAAAAGAACCCGCGCGACATCGCCAACCAGCTGGTCGCCGAGCTGCCGACTTCGGTCCTGGTCAGCAAGGCGGAAGTGGCCGGTGCCGGCTTCATTAATTTCACGCTCGACGCCCGTGCCAAGACCAATGTCGTGCGCGCCGTGCTCGGCGAAGCCGAAAACTACGGTCGCTCAATGCTGGGTGGCAGCCTGAAGGTGCAGGTCGAATTCGTCTCGGCTAACCCGACCGGTCCGCTGCACGTCGGTCACGGCCGCGGTGCCGCCTACGGCGCTTCGCTGTCCAATCTGCTGACCTTCGCCGGCTGGGACGTCACCCGCGAGTACTACGTCAACGACGCCGGCCGCCAGATGGACATCCTCGGGCTGTCGACCTGGTTGCGCTATCTCGAACAGCACGGCGTCGTCGTGCCCTTCCCGCCCAACGCCTATCAGGGCGGCTACGTCCGCGACATGGCGGAACAGCTGAAACACGCCCATGGCGACAAGTACGTGCGCGTCGCCGAGGCCGTACTGGCAGGCACGCCGGGGTTGCCGGAAGCCGGCCGGGCCGATGACGAAGCCAAGCGGCAGCGCGAATCGCATCTCGATGCGCTGATCGCCAAGGCCAAGGAATTGCTCGGCCCGGACTGGGATTACGTCCATCAGCATGCGCTGAACGAACAGCTGGCCGACTGTCGCGACGATCTCGAACAGTTCGGGGTGAGCTTCGACGTCTGGTTCTCGGAAAAGGCGCTGTTCGACACCGGGCTGGTCGCCCGCTGCGTCGATCTGCTGGAAAACAATGGCCATCTGTATGTGCAGAATGGCGCCCGCTGGTTCAAGTCGACCGCTTTCGGCGACGAGAAGGACCGCGTCGTCCAGCGCGAGAACGGCCTCTACACCTATTTCGCCTCCGATATCGCCTACCACCTGAACAAGTTCGAGCGCGGTTTCGACAAGGTCATCAACATCTGGGGCGCCGACCACCACGGCTACATTTCCCGGGTCAACGGGGCAATCACCGCGCTTGGTCTTGATGCCAGCAAATTGCAGGTCGCCCTGGTCCAGTTCGCGGTGCTCTACCGCAATGGCCAGAAGGCCTCGATGTCCACGCGTTCCGGCGAATTCGTCACCCTGCGCGAACTGCGCGGCGAAGTCGGCAACGATGCCTGCCGCTTCTTTTATGCGCTCCGGAAGTCCGACCAGCATCTCGATTTCGACCTCGACCTGGCCAAGAGCCAGACCAACGAGAACCCTGTCTATTACATCCAGTACGCCCACGCCCGCATCTGCTCGGTACTCAGCCAGTGGAGCGGCGATCTGCCGGCGCTGGCCGAGGCCGACCTGACCCAGCTCGCCAACCCGCGCGAACTGGCGATTGCTAACAAGCTGGCCGAGTTCCGCGATGTCATCGAAGGTGCTGCCCGCGAACTGGCGCCACACCTGATCGCCTTCTACCTCAAGGATCTGGCCGGCGAGTTCCACGGCTGGTACAACGCCGAGCGCATGCTGGTCGACGACCTGGCGCTGCGCGATGCCCGCGTCGCGCTGGCTATCGCCGTGCGTCAGGTGATCCGCAACGGGCTGGCCATTCTGGGTGTCAGCTGCCCGGAATCGATGTAAGGAAAGGCTATGAGTCGCGACATGAAACCCCGCAAGAGCCAGCCGGCCAGGAAGAAATCCGGGGGCGGCACGCTGATCGGCATGTTCATCGGTCTCGTGCTCGGTGTCGGTATCGCGGCCGGCGTGGTCTGGTATCTCAATAATTCGCCGCTGCCCTTCAACAAGCAGGTGCAGATCAGGCCCGATGGCGGCCCGGCCCACGGCGAAAAACCGGCGCTACCCAACGGTAGCGCCACGCCGAGTCAGCCGATGGCGCTGCCCGGCAAGCCGGGTGATCCAGTGCCGGAAAAACGTTTCCAGTTCTATGACATCCTGCCCGGCAAGACCGACGCGGTGCCGGGCAAGACTGGCAAGCTCGAAGCCGTTAAGGAAGAACCAAAGAAGGACGAAAAGAAGGAAGAGTCAAAGAAGGAAGAGCCGAAAGAGAGCAAGACACCGCTCTTCCTGCAGGCCGGTTCCTTCAGTACGGCGCAGGATGCTGACAACCAAAAGGCCAAGCTGGCGTTTATGGGTATAGAGGCCGTCGTCCAGCAGGTGATGATTCAGGACAAGACCCTCTACCGCGTTCGGGTCGGCCCCTACACGAAGATCGATGAATTGAACAAAGTCCGTGCCGAACTTGCCAAGTCCGGCATCGAAGCTCAGCTTTCCAAATAGGAGTCACGCATGAAATTTGCACGTCGCAGTTTTCTAGGTGCCGCCATGGGCGGTGCCCTGACCGTCGCCCTGCCGTCTTTCGCCCAATCTGCCGGCAAGGATTACACGCCGATCTCTCCGGTGCAGCCGACCGAGGATGCCGGGAAGATCGAAGTTCTGGAATTCTTCAGCTACGGTTGCCCGCACTGCGCCGAGTTCAATCCGCTGGTCGTCGCCTGGGCCGCCAAGCTGCCGGCCGACGTCGTCTTCAAGAAGGTGCCGATCACCTTTGGCCGGGCGGCCTGGGCCAACATCTCCCGCCTCTATTACACGCTGGACATCACCGGCGATCTGGCTCGTTTGGAGAGCGAAGTCTTCAAGGCCATCCACGTTGAACGGGTCAATCTGTTCGACGAACGCACGCTGACCGAGTGGGTCGCCAAGAAGGGCGTCGATACCAAGAAGTTCGCCGACACCTTCAAGTCCTTCGGGTTAACAGCAAGGTCAGCCGTGCCGACCAGATGGCGCAAGCCTACAAGGTCCAGGGCGTGCCGGCGCTGGCGATCGATGGCAAGTTCATGGTTGGCGGCCAGGGTTTCAACGAGCAGCTGGCGATCGCCGACAAGCTGATCGTCAAGGCGCGCAGCGAGAAATCCGGCAAGAAATAATTGACGCTGAAGGTCTTCATTACGGGCGCCTCGTCGGGTATCGGCGAGGCGCTTGCCGTTTACTACTCCGCCCAGGGTGCATCACTTGGCCTGGCGGCGCGTCGCGCCGAGTTTCTCGAAGACCTCAACCGGCGGCTCGGCAGCCGCCATGCCTGCTATCCGCTGGACGTCTGCGATGCCCCAGCCCTGCATGCGGCGGCGGCCGATTTCATCGCCCGCTTCGGGGCGCCGGACATCATCATCGCCAATGCCGGCGTCTCGGCCGGCACGCTGACCGAGTGTGAGGAAGATCTGGCCGTCTTCCGGCGGGTCATGGATACCAACGTCTACGGCATGGCCGCGACCTTCGCGCCGTTCATTCCGGCGCTCAAGGCGGCGGGTGGTGACCGAAGACTAGTCGGTATCGCCTCGGTCGCCGGCATCCGCGGCCTGCCCGGCGCGGAAGCCTACTCGGCCTCGAAGGCTGCGGCCATTGCCTACCTCGAAAGCCTGCGTCTGGAAATGCGGCCCTACGGTATCAAGGTGGTGACCATCGCCCCGGGTTACATCGAGACGCCGATGACTGAGATCAATCCCTACCCGATGCCCTTCCTGCTGCCCGCTGACCGAGCGGCTGAACGCTTTGCGGCGGCCATCGAGCGCGGCACCAGCTATGCCGTTATTCCCTGGCAAATGGGCCTCGTCGCCAAGCTGCTGCGCGGCCTGCCCAACTGGCTCTACGACCGCCTGTTCACAAGCGCCCCGCGCAAGCCGCGCGGCTTGCTAAAATAGCCCGATGCCAGAAATCAAGATCAACGGCGAAATCCGCCAGATTCCCGACGCGCTGACCATTTCCGGGCTGATCGATCAGCTCGGCTATGCCGGCAAGCGCATCGCCGTCGAACGCAACGGCGAAATCGTCCCCAGGAGCCAGCACCCGACCACCGTGCTGGCTGCGGACGACCAACTCGAAATCGTCGTCGCCGTCGGCGGCGGCTGAACCGGAGAACACTCCATGCATCAACTGACTATCGCCGGCAAGGCGTACCGTTCCCGTTTGCTGGTCGGCACCGGCAAATACAAGGATTTCACCGAAACCCGCGCCGCCATCGACGCTTCGGGGGCCGATATCGTTACCGTCGCCATCCGCCGCACCAACATCGGCCAGGACGCCAGCCAGCCCAACTTGCTCGAGGCCATTCCTCCGGCGCAATTCACCATCCTGCCCAACACCGCCGGCTGCTACGCGGCCGACGATGCGGTGCGCACCTTGCGCCTGGCGCGCGAACTGCTCGACGGCCATCCGCTGTGCAAGCTGGAAGTACTGGGTGACCCGAAGAGTCTATTCCCGAACATGCCGGAAACCCTGAAGGCCGCCGCGACGCTGGTCAAGGAGGGTTTTCAGGTCATGGTCTACTGCTCGGACGACCCGATTCAGGCCAAGATGCTGGAAGAGATCGGTTGTGTCGCGGTGATGCCGCTGGCCTCCCTGATCGGTTCTGGCATGGGCATCCTGAATCCGTGGAACCTGCGCCTGATCATCGACCAGTCCAAGGTGCCGGTGATCGTCGATGCCGGCGTCGGCACCGCCTCCGATGCCGCGATCGCCATGGAACTCGGATGCGACGGCGTGCTGATGAATACCGCCATCGCCCATGCCAGGAACCCGGTGCTCATGGCCCACGCCATGAGAAAGGGCGTCGAGGCTGGGCACGAGGCCTATCTGGCTGGCCGCATGCCGCGCAAGCTGTACTCGGCCGACCCCTCGTCGCCGACTTCCGGATTGATCGGCTCGTGAGCGGCGCGCCGTTGATCGAAGCCGGTGTCGAAGGCGATGGCACCTATCTCGAAGGCCGTGAAGGCTGGGGTCACATCAAGAGCTATGTCCGCCGCGCCGGTCGCATGTCGTCGGCCCAGGAAAACTACTACGCCGAGATGATGCCCAGGATCGGCCTGGTCTATGCGCCGCAACCGGTCGATCTGAATGCCGTTTTCGGCCGCGACAACCCGAAAATCCTCGAAATCGGCACCGGCATGGGGGAAACCACCGCCAAGATCGCCGATGCCAACCGCGACAACGATTACCTCGGCGTCGAAGTCCATGTCCCCGGCGTTGGTGCCCTGTGCAAGCAGATCGCCGAGCGCGACCTGAGCAACCTGCGGATCTGTCAGCACGACGCCGTCGAAGTGGTGCGCGACATGCTGCCGGAAGCCTCGCTCGATGGCGTCCATGTCTTTTTCCCCGACCCCTGGCACAAGGCTCGCCACAACAAGCGCCGGCTGATTCAGGCGCCCTTCGTCGCCCTGCTCGCTTCCAGGTTGAAGCCCGGTGGCTACTTCCATTGCGCCACCGACTGGGAAGAGTACGCTCACCAGATGCTGGAAGTGCTCTCCGGCGAACCGACCCTGGTCAATTCAGCCGACGGCTTCGCGCCGCGCCCCGACTATCGCCCGCTGACCAAGTTCGAGAACCGCGGCCTGCGGCTCGGCCACGGGGTGTGGGATGTGATCTTCAGGAAGGCTTGAGCGTTACCCGCTGATTTGGACGGATTGCTTTCGGCGGCGCAGCCCGACCAGGCCGAGTCCGCCCAGCGCCGTCAGCATCAGGCTGGCCATGGCCGGTTCGGGTATCTGATTCAGGCTGGCGATGCCCGGTTCGGGAAGCTGATTGACGACCAGGAAGTCCTGAAAGGCGGCGGCCCCGACTTGGCCAGCCGATCGGCCGCTGACATAGAGATCGAACGAATAGTTCTCGCTGCCGAAGACGCCATCGATGTGGTTGAGCAGTGAATTGGTCGCGCCGAGCAGGCTGCCGTTGGTGCCCGGCACTTTTCGAACCAGGCCATTGTTGAGGTTCGACTGCAATCCGGCGATTGTCGGATTGTCGTCGGCAACGATTTCCCATAAAGCCAGTTGGAAGGCGGCGGCATTCAGGTTGCCCTGGCTGCCGGGTAGCAAGGTGCTGCTATAAGCCTCCGAGTAGAGTTCGCGGATGAAGCTGGCCTTCGGCTGGCCAAAGATGCTTTCCAGGGAGTTCGAGCCATAGCTTTGGTTCGCACTGGAAGACCATTCCCAGGGATCGATGCAGAACGCCAGCAAAGACTTGCTGTTGTCGATCAGCAGGGTTTGTAAGCCGGCCCAGTAATTGGCCGATCCGGCGGCGATCGGCAGAACCAGCCCGCCAGTCGCCAAACCGTTGCCAAGCCCGGTTTCCGCGATCATCACCGCGTTGGCGGGGGCTGACAGCGATGCCAGGCAGGTCGCCGCGACGAGAATGCCTTTCCTGAGTACTTTTTTCATGAGGCTGCCCTGAGTTGTCGATTGGTATGGTTCGGAGGATAGGGGCGACCCCTGGATTAGCCAGTGAAATTCCTCACGCTTTCAGAGATTTGCCATGCATCGGCGCAATCACTGTTGATCCTTGGCGGTGAGCCGCGATGCGGCCAGCCGGCCGGACTGCTAAACTCTCGTTCCTCTTGGTCCGGCCTGCCTGCTGCGCCGGACACCAATTCACCGGAAATTCAAATATGTGGTTCAAGAACCTGCAGCTTTACCGTTTACCGACGCCGTGGAACATCGAACTCGCCAAGTTCGAGGAACTGCTGGCCCGTGGTCCCTTCGTCAAATGCCCGAGCAACCAGCCGATGAGCCGGGGCTGGGTGTCGCCGCGCCGCGATGGCGCGCTGGTCTTTTCCCTGGGCCGGCAGTGGATGATCGCGCTGTCCATCGAGCAGCGCCTGTTGCCCTCGTCGGTGATCAATGAGGAAGTCAAGGAACGGGCCGAGGCGATCGAGGCCCAGCAGGGCTACGCGCCGGGCCGCAAGCAGTTGAAGGAACTACGCGAGCGCGTCACCGAGGAATTGATGCCGCGCGCCTTCACCCGGCGCCGCACGACCTACGTCTGGATCGATCCGCAGGCCGGCTGGTTCTGCGTCGATGCGGCAAGTGCGGGCAAGGCTGAGGAGGTCATCGAACATCTGCGTCACTGTCTCGACGATTTTCCGCTGACCATGCTCCACACCCAGATCTCGCCGCAAACGGCGATGGCCGACTGGCTGGCCGGCGGCGATGCACCGGCCGGGTTTACCATCGACCGCGACTGCGAACTGAAGGCAGTCGGCGAGGAAAAAGCCGCCGTGCGCTACGTGCGACATCCGCTGGGCGATGAAGTCAGCGGCGAGATCAAGGCCCACCTGGCTGCCGGCAAGTTGCCGACCAAGCTGGCCCTGACCTGGGACGACCGGATCTCCTTCGTCCTCGGCGAGAAACTGGAAATCAAGCGCCTGGCCTTCCTCGACCTGCTCAAGGAAGAGGCCGAAAAGAGCGCCGAACGGGCCGACGAGCAGTTCGACGCCGATTTCGCGCTGATGACCGGCGAACTGGCGCGCTTCCTGCCGCAACTCGTCGAAGCGTTGGGCGGCGAAGTCGTCGCCGAATAATGACGCTTTGCCCCTGCGCCAGCGGCCAGCCGTACGCCGCTTGCTGCGCCCGACTGCATGCCGGAGCAGAACCGGCGGCGACGGCCGAAGCCCTGATGCGTTCGCGCTACAGCGCCTATGTCCTGGGGCTGGAGGCTTATCTGCTGGCGACCTGGCATCGATCAACCCGACCAGCCGCGCTGCATCTGGCCGACGAGGTGGGCACCAAATGGCAGGGTCTGGCGGTCAAACGCCATCAGGCGCTCGACGAAACCCACGCCGTCGTCGAGTTCGTCGCCCGCTACCGGGTCGCCGGGCGCGGCCATCGGCTGCATGAGATCAGCAATTTCGTCCGCGAGGATGGCTGCTGGTTTTATGTGGACGGCAACCTGAATGGCGGCGCTGCCTGATCAAATCTGCCGATTGCTACGATCGCGGCTTGTTTGCGATCATCCGGGGACGCTTTGGAGGGGACGATGGATCTAGCGAACAAGCCGGTCAATGAAGCGCCGTGGACCCAGTATTCGGTACTGCTGGTCGATGATGAGCCGGGGATGGTCAGTTTTCTGCAACGGGCGCTGGCGCCGCGTTGCGGCGTGGTCGACACCGCCGGCAGCGTCGAGCAGGCCGAGCCGCTATTGCGCCGCCGACTGTACGACCTGATCGTGCTCGATATCGCCATGCCCGGGCGTTCCGGCATCGACTGGCTGCACCAATTGCGGGCCGAGGGCTATGCCGGCGACGTCGTGATGATGACAGCCTATGCCGATCTCGACACCGCAATCGAGGCTTTGCGGGCCGGGGCCGCCGATTTTCTACTCAAGCCCTTCTCGCTGGCCCAGGTCCTGAATGCCATCCAGCGCTGCTTCGAACGCTCGCGCCTGGTGCGCGAAAACTTCGTGCTGCGTCGCGAGGTCAGCGACCGTTCGGCCGACATCGAAGGCCTGGTCGGCCATTCGGACGTAATGTGCGAGCTCTGTGAGCGCCTTAAGCGCATCGCGCCGACACCGGCGACGGTCCTGATTACCGGCGAATCCGGCACCGGGAAGGAAGTTGCGGCACGCGCCCTGCACCGGATGAGCAACCGCTCGGGCGGTCCTTTCGTGCCGGTCAATTGTGCAGCGATTTCGGCGGAGTTGATTGAATCGGAGCTGTTCGGTCATGTCCGGGGGGCATTTACCGGCGCCCAGCAGAGCCGCGAAGGGCTGTTCTACTATGCCCGCGGCGGCACCCTGTTTCTCGACGAAATTTCCGAAATGCCGGCCTCGGCACAAGCCAAGCTGCTGCGTGTTCTGGAGGAGCGACGGATCCGGCCAGTCGGCTCGGAGCAGGAAATCCCGGTCGATGTGCGCGTCATCGCGGCGACCAACCGCGATCTCAAGGCCGAGGTCGCTGCCCATCGCTTTCGCCAGGATCTTTACTACCGCCTGCAGGTCGTCGAAGTCACCTTGCCGCCCTTGCGCGAACGGCCAGAGGACTTGTCTATGCTGGTCCATCATTTCATCGCGCAGATTTCGCCCAATCTCGATGTCCAGGGCCTTTCCCTCGATGCCCGCACCCTGGCGCGGATGGCAGCCTATGATTGGCCGGGCAATGTGCGCGAACTGAAGAACTTCATCGAGCGCTCGTTGATTCTCGGCTGGTTCGATCTCGGACCGGAGCCGAAAGCCAGCGCGCTGCCGAGTGGTACGACCGACGAAACGCTGGAAGCCGTGGAGAAGCGCCATATCCTCGCCGTGCTCGGCGCCTGTGACGGCAACAAGTCGGAAGCCGGCCGTCGCCTGGGAGTTTCCCGCAAGACCCTGGACCGGAAATGCCAGGCCTGGGGCCTGAGCGAGCCGGCTTGAACGCAATACCGGGCGAGCTGCTGGTTCCCGAGAGTCGGCGGTCGATTCGCGTCCGTCTGCTGCTCCTGGCGCTGCTCCCGCTCGGGGTCGTGCTGCCCCTGATGGTGGCTGGGCTGGCGGTCTGGGGCGGCGATTACTTCGATCGCCTGCTGATTACCAAGGTGCGCGCCGATCTGACCGTGGCACACGGCTATTTCGAGCGGGTTACCGAAGGTCTGGGGCGTTCGGTACAGGGACTGGCTGATTCCGAGCGCCTTGCCCGCGAATTGCGGCAAGCGCCGGGACGCAGGGCGGCGGCGGTCGCCGCCCTGCTCGCCGAGGTCAAGGGCGCCGAAAAGCTCGACTTCCTGAGCTTCTTCGACCTCGAGCAGGGTCGGGCCGAAGCGTCGGCCTGGCCGGTGATCGAGCAGGCCCTGGCGGGCCGGGCGAGCACCGGCCCGGAAATTTTTTCCGCCGCCCGGCTGGCCGCGATCAGTCCAGAACTGGCCGAGCGGGCACGGACGCCGCTGCTGTCCACCGCGAACGCCAAACCCGATCACCGTCAGGTCGAGGATCGCGGGCTGGTCATCCATACCGCGGCCCCGGTGCGCGATGCCGCTGGTCGCCTGATCGGCACCCTGGTCGGTGGCGTGCTGCTCAACAAGAATCTCGAATTCATCGACCGCCTCAACGAAATCGTCTATCCCGACGGCGTTCTGCCCTTCGGCAGTGTCGGGACGGCGACGATTTTCCTCGGCGATGTCCGGGTGGCCACCAATGTCCGCTTGTTCGAGGGCGGGCGGGCAATCGGCACCCGGGTCTCGGCGGCGGTGAATCAGGCGGTACTCGAAGACGGCAGGACCTGGCTCGACCGTGCCTTTGTCGTTACCGACTGGTATGTCTCGGCCTACGAGCCCTTGTTCGACAGCCGGCAACGGCGGATCGGCATGCTCTACGTCGGTTATCTCGAAGGGCCGTTTGCCGCGGCTCGCCAGCAGGCCTTCGCCGTCGTGGTCGGGGTTTTCGTGCTGGCCATGGCGATCGCCGGCGTCTTCGCCGCACTGTGGGCGCGCCGGGTCTTCAAACCGATCGAGCGCATGCATGCGACGATGCATGCCATCGAGCAGGGTGATGCCGACGCTCGTGTCGGGAGCGTGGAAAGCCAGGATGAACTGGGCGTGGTGGCGGCCCATTTCGACCGCCTGCTCGATCGTCTGCAGGCCCAGGCCGGATCGTTGAAACGCTGGGGCGAAGCGCTCGATGCCAAGGTGGCGGAGCGTACGGCCGAGTTGGAGCAGGCGGTGGCCGATCTCAAGGCGGCCCAATCGCAACTGGTGATGAGCGAGAAACTGGCGGCGATCGGCCAATTGACCGCCGGTGTGGCCCATGAAATCAATAATCCGGTGGCCGTCATCCAGGGCAATCTCGATGTCCTGCGCGATTTGCTGGGTCCGGCCGCCGAGCCGGTGGCGCCCGAAATCCGCCTAATTCACGAACAGGTGCATCGCATCCGGCTGATTGTCGCCAAGCTGCTGCAGTTTGCCCGCCCCCAGGATTACGTCGGTTATCTCGAGCCGGTGGCGCCGCGGCAACTGATCCAGGACAGCCTGGTGCTGGTCGGTCACCTGCTGAAAAAGGGCAATATCGCGATCGAGCAGCATGTCGATTCGCATCGCCACGTTCTGTGCAACCGCAACGAGTTGCAGCAGGTCCTGATCAACCTGCTGGTTAATGCCATCCAGGCGATGCCGGAGGGCGGTGTCCTGACCCTGGCGGCCGAGGACTGGGACGAAGCCGACATGCCGCTCGGCCTGCGTCTGGTGGTAGCCGATTCCGGGCCGGGGATCAGCAACGAGGATCGCGAGCGTCTGTTCCAGCCTTTCTTCACGGCCAAGAAAGCCGACGGTACCGGCCTCGGCTTATGGGTCAGCCAGTCGCTGGTCGAGCGTTATGGCGGGCGGATCAGTGTCGATAGCCCCCCGGGGCGGGGGACCCGTTTTGCCGTCTGGCTACGCTGCGAGCCGCTGCCACAGGAGCGGGCCGGCTAGTACAGACCCAGAGGCTGGCACTAGTACCACAAAGGCAAAAGCTGGCACTAGCAGCGCACGGTCAGCCAGTGCACGACGCAGGTTGCCAGGTCGTCCGGCTCGGCTGGTTTGCGGACAAAATCGTTCATGCCGGCGGCAAAACACTCCGCCTTGTTTTCGGCGAAGGCATTGGCGGTCATCGCAATGATCGGCACATGCCGGTAGTCCGGGCGCTGGCGAATCGCGCGGGTCGCTTCCAGACCATCTATTTCGGGCATCTGCATGTCCATCAGGATCAGGTCGTAGGCCTCGCCATCGAGTTTTTCCAGTGCCTCGCGACCGTTGGCCGCAATGTCGATCACCAGGCCGAGTCCGCTCAGGAATTCACGGGCGATTTCCTGATTGATCGGCTCGTCCTCGGCGATCAGGATACGTGAGCCGCGAACGGCAGCGATCGATTGCGGTTCCGGCCCCTTCCTGGTGCTGCTTTGCGCCAGTCGCTCGCCATTCGCCCGGTGCAGGACGACGGTAAACCAGAAGGTGCTGCCGCTGCCCAGTTGGCTTTCGGCACCGGCCGTGCCGCCCATCATTTCGGTCAGGCGCTTGGTAATCGACAGGCCGAGACCGGTCCCGCCATATTTCCGTGTGGTCGAGTTGTCGGCCTGCTCGAAGGCATTGAACAGACTCTGCAGAGCATCCGGGGCAATGCCGATGCCGTTATCCTGAACCTCGAAGCGCACCTCGACCTGATCCCCGGATTCGCTGACTTTTTTGGCGCGCATCACGATGCTGCCGTGTTCGGTGAACTTGATGGCATTGGCGGTGTAGTTGATCAGGCTTTGGGCAATTCGTGTCGGATCGCCGATCAAGGGGCCCGGAAATGCGTCACTCTCGATCTCGAGCTTCAATCCCTTGGCTTGTGCCCGGTCGCCGAGGATGCCGACGATCTGGTCGAAGAGTTCTGAAATCTCGACCGGTTCTTGGTCCAGCGTCAGTTTGCCAGCCTCGATTTTCGAGAGGTCGAGGATGTTGTTGATGACGCTGAGCAGGTGTTCGGCGGCGCCGTCGATCTTGTCCAGGCGCTTGATCTGGTTTTCAGGCACGCCATCACGGCGGATCAGGTAGGCCATGCCGAGAATCGCGTTCATTGGGGTCCGGATTTCGTGGCTCATGTTGGCCAGGAAGGTGCTCTTGGCCTGGCTGGCCGCTTCGGCAATCTCGCGGGCCTCGGCCAGTTCGCGAGTGCGCTCCTTGACCAGATCTTCGAGGTGATGGCGGTACTGCTCCAGTTCGCCGGCGATGCGGACGCTTTCGGTGATGTCGGTGAAGACGGCAACGGCACCGCGCAGTTCGCTGTCGACGTAAAGCGGCGTGATAGTCAATTGCACCGGGAAGCCGGTGCCATCCTTGCGCCAGAACCAGTCGGTCTGGCGGCGGGTCTGGCCGTCGAGACAGGTGCTCAGGATCGGGCATTCGGTCGACGGGTACAAGGTGCCGTCGGCGCGGAAGAAATGAAAGACCAGGTGCTGGTCCTTGCCGAGGATTTCGTCAGCTTCACGGCCGAGCATGGCTAGTGCCGCCGGGTTGATGAAAGTGCAGATGCCGCGACTGTCGACGCCGAAAACGCCTTCGCCGATGGAATGCAGGATGGTTTGTTGCCGGGTTTCGCTTTCGACCAGCGCCTGCTCGGTGCGGACCAGTGCCCGAAGGTCTACGTCGAGACAGAACATGGTTGGCCCATGCTCGGCGGTATTGACCACGGTATGGCTGGAATAGACCGGAACCCGGTGGCCGGCCTTGTGCATCAGGTCGAGGCGGGCGGCCGGGATGCCCTGACCTTCCTCGAACATCCAGCGCACGGCACCTTCCACGACATGGCGCATGGCTGGGGGAATGATCAGCTCGAACAACGAACGACCAATGGCTTCCTCCGGGGCGTAGCCGTAGATCCTTTCCGAGGCGCGGTTCCAGTAAACCACGGTGCCGTCCGCGGTATAGCCCTGGATCGATAGCGCATCAACGTTCTCGAAGATGGCCCGGAAGCGCGCTTCGGCTTCGGACAGGCGGCGCATGGATTCCTCGGCCCGGGCCCGTTCCTCGCGCAGACGGCGGTTGGTGCGCACCAGGGCGATGACAACCGCCAGCAAACCCACCGCCAGAAGCAGGACGCTATAAAGGACCCCATCCTGAATCATCGGGCCTCCTGTGAGGGTGGTGCGCTGATGTCCCTAGGGGGCAGCATACGTCAGCGAATTCATTCGAAACGAGAATCCTACACGCATTGACGCAGGCGTGGGATGAATTGCTTCAATGCAAAGGACATTTTTTGTGCAGCCCGCTCCGGCCATTGACCGGGTCTCGCCGGCCGAAGCAACCGCTAGTTCTGGCGGCGTATTGCCGCTTCAGAGCATGGTCGCTGTCAGCGCAGCTCGGCAAAAATGGTGATCTTTTGTGAATTCGCCGGTCGCGTTGTTTCCCGGCGATTTCTACTCATCGGCCAGGAAACGCTCCAATAGCACGTTCAGAAAGCGCCGCCCCTTCTCGGTCGGCGCAATGCGTTCCGGGCCGAGCGCCAGCAGGCCCTCGGCTTCGGCGGCTTTGAGTTGCGGCAGGATGGCGCTCAGGGGCTGTGCCGTTCTCGCCTCGAACAGCGAGGGGTGGAAACCCTCGGTCAGGCGCAGGGCATTCATCAGGAATTCGAAAGGCAGGCTGGCCGCCGCGACCTGATTCTCTTCCTGCACCGGCTGGCCGCCGCGAATATTATCGAGATAGGCCTTCGGGTGTTTCCAGCGCATCTGGCGCAGGACGCGGTCATGCAGCGTCAGCTTCGAGTGGGCGCCGGCGCCGATGCCGAGATAGTCGCCAAAATACCAATAGTTGAGGTTGTGGCGACATTGCCGGTCTGGCCGGGCAAAAGCCGACGTTTCATAATTGGCATAACCGGCCGCGGCCAGCCGGGCCTCGATGGCTTCCTGCATGTCGGCACAGAGGTCGCCCTCCGGCAATTCCGGGGGGAAGGCTGCAAAGCGCGTGTTCGGCTCCAGGGTCAGCTGGTAACAGGAGAGGTGCGCCGGGGAGAAGCTGAGCGCCGTTTCGAGGTCGCTGAGCGCCTGTTCCTGCGTCTGACCGGGCAGGCCGTACATCAGGTCGAGATTGAAGGCGTCGAAGTGGGCACCGGCCAGATGTGCGGCGCGTTTGGCCTCGGCAGCGCCGTGGATGCGGCCCAGCGCCTTGAGATGCTCGTCGTTGAAGCTCTGGATGCCCAGCGACAGTCGGTTGACGCCGGCTCGGCGGAAGCCGGCGAACTTCTCGGCCTCGATCGTGCCGGGGTTGGCTTCGAGCGTGATTTCGGCGTCGGGGGCCAGCATGGCCAGGGCGCGGAAGGCGGCAATCAGCTCGTCGATGGCTTCCGGCGAGAGCAGGCTGGGTGTGCCGCCGCCGAAGAAGACGCTGACTACCGGCCGGCCCCAGATCAGCGGCAGGGCGGATTGCAGGTCGGCGATCAGGGCGGCGACATATTCGCGCTCGGGAATCGTTTCGCCGGCCTCGTGCGAATTGAAGTCGCAATAGGGGCACTTCTGGACGCACCACGGCACATGGACGTAGAGCGCGAGCGGTGGCGAGACGCGGAATTCGAGGCTGGCTGGATTCGCCGCCGGTTTGGCGGTGAAGATCGGGATGGTGCGGGCCACGGGATTACAGCGTCGGCAGGCGGGCGATCAACTGCTGCATGGCCCGGCCGCGATGCGAGACACGGTTCTTGGTTTCGGCATCGAGCTCGGCCGCGGTCTGGCCGAATTCCGGCACGAAGAACAGCGGGTCATAGCCGAAGCCGCCCGCGCCGCGCAGTGCCGCCAGGATTTCGCCATGCCATTCGCCTTCGGCGATCAGCGGCTGCGGGTCGTCGGCGTAGCGGACGAGGACGATGACCGACACGAAGTGGGCGCGGCGGTCGGGGTTGTCGCCGAGGTCGGCGAACAGCTTTTCGTTGTTGCGTGCATCCGATTTCGGCTCGCCGGCATAGCGCGCCGAATAAACTCCCGGCGCGTCACCGAGGGCGGCGACGCAAAGCCCGGAATCGTCGGCCAGGGCCGGCAGGCCGGACAGTTGGGCGGCATGGCGGGCCTTGGCTAGGGCATTCTCGACGAAGGTGCAGTGCGGTTCCTCGGCTTCCGGGATGCCGAGTTCGCCCTGCGCAATGACTTCGAAGCCGAGCGGCGCCAGCAGCGCGTTCAGCTCCTTCATTTTCTTGGCGTTGTTGGAAGCGAGGACCAGCTTTTTCATGCCGCTACTCACGAAGCCAGGGCGGTTTGCTGGGCGGCGATCAGCTGGCGGATGCCGGCTTCGGCGAGGTCGGTCAGGGTGTTCATCTGCGCCCGGGTGAAGGGCTCGCCTTCGGCGGTGCCCTGGATTTCGACAATGCCGCCGGAACCGGTCATCACGACATTCATGTCGGTATCGCAGTCGGAATCTTCCGGGTAATCGAGGTCGAGCACCGGCGAGCCCTTGTAGATGCCGACCGAGACCGCGGCGACATGGTCGCGCACCGGGTTGGCCGGCAGCTTGCCGGCGGCGACCAGCTTTTCGCAGGCTTCGTAAAGGGCGACCCAGGCGCCGGTGATCGAGGCGCAACGGGTGCCGCCGTCGGCCTGCAGGACATCGCAGTCGAGCGTGATCTGGCGTTCGCCGAGGGCCTTGAGATCGGTTACGGCGCGCAGGCTGCGGCCGATCAGGCGCTGGATTTCCTGGGTGCGGCCAGTCTGCTTGCCCTTGGCCGCTTCACGCGAACTCCGGGTGTGGGTCGAGCGCGGCAACATGCCGTATTCGGCGGTGACCCAGCCCTGGCCCTTGCCACGCAGGAAAGGCGGCACGTTTTCCTCGACGCTGGCATTGCACAGCACGCGGGTGTCGCCCATCTCGATCAGCACCGAACCCTCGGCATGGCGGGTGAAGTTGCGGGTCAGGCGGACGGTGCGCAGTTGGTCGGACTGGCGTTGGCTGGGGCGCATGGGGTTTCCTTATTTCTTGGGGTTGTACTTGTCGATGGCGGAACGGATTTCATTGATCGCCTTCTCGATTTCGTCGTCGGAGAGATCGCTCTTGTAGGCCGGGTTGCGGCCGAATTCATCGAGTCGGGTAGTCACTTCGTCATGGGTCATGGTCTGGGTCGATACCGAACTGCTGGCGTCCTCGACATAGCTTTCCTCCCAGCGCACGGACACCGCCGAGAGATTGTCGCCATGGGCGCCGCCCTTGACCTCGGCCTGGGAAAGCAGCATCGGGATGGCTTGCAGCAGGTTGGCGCCCTTCAGCGCGGTCGCCATCTGCTCGCCGGAGAGCACGCCCCACAGGCCGTCGGTGCATAGCAACAGGATGTCGCCGTGTTCGAGCGGCGTCTTGCGCGAGAATTCGATTTCCGGCAGTGTCGGGCTGCCCAGGCAGCTGTAGATCTTGTTGCGGTCGGGATGAACTGCCGCCTGCGCCTCGGTGATCATGCCCTCCTCGACCAGCAGGCGGATGCGCGAGTGGTCCTTGGTCTGGGCGATGATCCGGCCGGCCCGGATCAGGTAAAGCCGGGAGTCGCCGGAGTGCGCCCAGTAGGCGACGTTGTCCTGGACGACGCAGGCGACGCAGGTGGTGCGCGGCGTGTCTTTCAGGCGGTGCTGGGCGGTGTAGTCGAGAATGGCGTGGTGGGCATTGGTCATGCCCTTCTGCAGGAAGCGAAAAGGATCGCCGAGCAGCGGCCGCGCCTCGCGCTGGAAAGTGTCGGCCAGCGTCTGGATGGCGATCTGGGCGGCGACTTCACCATAGTGGTGGCCGCCCATGCCGTCGGCAACCGCCATCATCAGCGCATCGCGCGAATAACAATAGGTTGTCCGGTCCTCGTTGTTGGCCCGTCCTCCCTGTCGGCTTTCCTGGTAAATGGTGAATCTCATTTGATGGGCTTCCTGAGTTTTTCAACGAAGCGGCCCAGCCAATTCGGATTGCTCTTCGGACTGGGCGGGGTGACGGTTTCGACCAGTGCCTTCTGCAAGGCAAAGACACTCTGCGGTCGGTAAAGATGGTTGAGGTTCAGACACCAGTCGATGATTTCCAGCAGGCGGTCCGAGAACTGGCCGTCCCAGCGCATCATGGCCGGCGACAGGGTGTCCTTCTTCAGTCGCTCGTCGGCGGACTGCGGGGCGCAACCGGCCAGGCAGGCATACATCGAGGCACCAACGCTGTAAATGTCGCTCCACGGGCCAAGGTCGGTGCGTGCGCCGTAATGTTCTGGCGAGGCGAAACCCGGCGTGTACATTGGCTTCAGCATCGGCTGATCGCTGGCCAGGGTCTGCCGCGCCGCCCCGAAGTCGATCAGCACCGGCGTGTTGTCGCTGCGCAGGTAGATGTTCGACGGCTTGAGGTCGAGGTGCAGCAGCTTGTGCGAATGGACTTCGCGCAGGCCGTTGAGCATGCGGGTGAAGACACCGCGGATGAAGCGTTCCGAAATGTGCCCCTGGTGTTTCTGGATGAACTCCTGCAAGGTCCGCCCGTGTTCGTATTCCATAACCATATAAACGGTGTCGTTGGCACGAAAGAAGTTCAACACGCGAATCACGTTCGGATGCGACAGGCGGGCCAGCGAGCGCCCTTCCTCGAAAAAGCATTTCATCCCGTAGCGGAAGGCACCGAGGTGCTCCGAGGTGATGACTGGTTTGATTTCGCCCCGGCCGCGCAGGGCCAGGCTGTTCGGCAGATATTCCTTGATCGCGACTTGCCGGCCCTCGGGGTCCGTCGCCAGATAGACGATCGAAAACCCGCCGAGCGAGAGCTGGCGGTCGATCGTATACTCTTCGAGCGGGTAGCCATTGGGTAAGGGCTGATTGGCTTGTTGCGCCATGTATCTCGCGGTTATGATGCAGTTTCAGGCATTTTCGGGCGTGTCGTCCGGCCTGTAAAGCCGGAGACTCCCCCACAATGATCTGTAGTATGACTGGTTATGCAGTTAAAACGCGCGATGTCGAGCGCGGATCGCTGCAACTTGAACTTAAAAGCGTCAATTCGCGCTATCTCGATTTTCACTTCCGGATCACCGAAGATCTGCGCGCGCTGGAAATGCCGCTGCGCGAGCTGCTTGCCGCCAAACTGACGCGCGGCAAGGTCGAGTGCCGCCTCGCCTTCACTGCGGCGACGGCGCGCAGCGAGCAACTGCAGCTCAATGCCGACCTGCTGGGCTCGCTGAAAAGCCTGAATCAGCAGGTTCGCGCCGAAATGCCGGAGGCCAATCCGCTGACCGTCAACGACGTCTTGCGCTGGCCCGGCATGTTCGGCGACCAGAGCATCGATTTCGCCGCGCTTGGCCCGGAAGTCATGGCGCTGGCCCGTGAAGCGCTCGCCGATTTCTCGGCGACCCGCGGTCGCGAAGGCGACAAGCTGGCGGCGATGATCGTCGACCGGGTCAATGCCATGCGCGAGATCGTCCGTCAGGTCGCGCCGCGCATTCCCGAAGCCCAGGCCCTGTTCACCGACAAGCTGCGCCAGCGCCTGAGCGAAGCCCTGGGCAATGCCAGCGACGAGCGCATCCTGCAGGAAGTGGCCGTTTTTGCCACGCGGATCGATGTCGCCGAGGAGCTCAGCCGGCTCACCACACATCTCGACGAAGTCGAGCGCGTGCTGAAACACGGCGGCGCCTGCGGCAAGCGTCTCGACTTCCTGATGCAGGAACTCAACCGCGAGGCCAATACGCTGGGCTCGAAATCGGCCATCACAGAGGTTTCGCAAGCGGCGATGGACCTCAAGCTGCTGATCGAGCAAATGCGCGAGCAAATCCAGAACTTGGAATAGAAGAGCAAGTCGTCTCACAAAGAATCAAGACTGACTAGAAACCCCCTAACCACGGGGGTTTTTTGTTTTTTATGGTTGCTTACAATCTCATTAGAGCGCACCATTTGTGTGTACCGAAGCGTGTATTTTTCCAAAGTACACCAATCCGAAATTAGTACACGCGTGCCTCATGGAAAAGCTTACAAACGAACTTATTGCCGAATGGATTGAAAGCAACCAGCGTTTTGAAATGCGCGGCGATGGTGGCGGCTTGTACCTAGGTTTCAGAGCCGATCAAAAGAATCCCGTTTGGCTATTCAGGTTTCGTCAATTTGGTGAGCAGCACAAACTCACCTTGGGCCATTACCCAACCATTTCGCTTGAAACCGCACGAGACTTGGCTCGTAGCTATCGGAAGCTCATCGACAACAAGGAGAGTGTGATCGCAGCAGTTGGAAACAAACGACGTAGCGATAGCGATCACGAGCTAGCAAGGACTTTTTCTGCGCTGCTCAGAGAAGCTAGTCTGCATGGTGCAAAGCGCATGACAGTAACCATCGAATTCGACGGAGAGGAATCATGGGCAAGCTAACGGACATACAAATACGTGCCTGGATCAGAAACGGGGAGCGCTTTGAAGGCCGATCCGATGGCGATGGCCTCTATCTAAGCTTTCCCGCCAGCGCTAGCTCGCCTGTATGGAAGTTTCGTTATCGCTTTGCCGGCAAGCAACGCATTATGAACATGGGGGGCTTTGCCTCGTTGTCATTGGCTAAAGCTCGCGAAACAGCACGTGAGCTCTCCGCAAAAGTTGCCCTTGGGCATGATGTCGCTGGCGAAAAACAGGAGAGAAAACGCGAGGCAATCGAAAAGATTGAAGCAGAGAAAGCTGCTTGGACAGTTAATCAACTGTGCGATCAGTTTTTTGAGCGAATAATTCTGCCCAAATGGAAGCACGCAGACATTGTTCGTCGCCGCATTGAGAATGATATCAAGCCAAAACTTGGCAAGATGAAAGCCGAAGATGTTAAGCCCCGTGACATTGACGACATGCTGCAGGCTATCGTTAAACGTGGCGCCCCAACGGTCGCAAACGATGTATTGCGTTGGACAAAGCGAATTTTCAACTTCGCCATTAAGCGGCACATTGTCGAAAACAACCCAGCCAGTGCATTTGACCCTTCAGACGCCGGCGGGAAAGAAGAAAGCCGTGAGCGTTGGCTAACAAGCGAAGAAATTATTAAGCTTTTTGGGGCCATGCGCGACATGTTGGGATGCTTCTCAATTGAGAACATGTATGCGATTCGATTGCTATTGTTGCTTGCTGTCCGAAAGGAAGAACTTGTCGCTGCCCCTTGGGCAGAGTTCGACTTGGATAAGGCAATTTGGCACTTACCAGAGGAAAGAACCAAGACAAGCGCCGCGATCGATATTCCGTTACCGCCGATGGCCGTAGAAACGCTCAAAGAGTTGCACCGATTGGCGAATGGCAGCAAATATGTATTTCCCGCTCGCAAGATGCAGCACCGCATGATCCCGCATATTGATTTGAACACGCTGAACGCAGCTTTGGCCAAACATATTCGTCCCAAGCTGAAGGACGTCGAAAATTTCACAATTCACGACTTCCGGCGTACAGCACGAACACATTTGGCTGCGTTAGGCGTCGATCCATTCGTTGCAGAGCGCTGTCTCAATCACAAAATCAAAGGGGTGGAAGGAATCTACAACCGCCATGATTATTTTGATGAGCGAAAGGATGCTCTTTGCAAATGGGCAAAGATGTTGTCGGCTTTGGAGCAAGGAAAAGCCGATTACAACGTAGTTCCAATGAAGAAAAAGGCCGCACAGAGCTAATTTGTGCGGAGACGTGCAAGTCGTACCCTCGGTAATCGATTTCAATCAAGATTAAAGCTGATTTCCTTCGGTGGGTATCCTGGAAATGGCTTATACAGAGTCTCCAAGAAGCACTCAGCGACTGCCTTTGCGGTGTTTTCGAACGAGATGCACATGCCGTCGAAGGCGCCATGCGCCAGCATGTGGCGAAAGGGCTTCTCGTGATCGCGTGGAGTGAGCCGTCGATTCACTAGGGAGACTGTGGTTGCGTGCTATCTCCCCTCTCATTGAGCCGCAATTGCGCTCAGCGCTGGCTTCCGGTGCTTCCTTGAACAGGCTGGCCGCCGATTTGAAGTCATTTTGTGCAAGGCGATGTCTAGCTGCGAAATCTCCAATCAGTTGACCTCTTAATCTCACGGCACGTGACCAAGCGCTATCATCTCGTTGACCAATGATTTGGCATAGGGCGGCCGTCGGCCAAAAGCGGTTATTGAACGATTTTGCCGTTAGCGGTCATTCCGCTTGAGTCCAATGCAAGATGAATAGATACTTGCTGCTCTGTCTCCTTTTTCGTAAATCAGACTTCGGGCCCAATGCGCGAAAATCGTTGCCAATTCAAGGATTCCGTTATTTTTCGGGCGTCCGCTCGAATATGCATAGGCGGACCCATGGGTCCGTCTATTAACTGTTAGAAGGTACGCACACGCTGTAATTTTTAAACCACAAGGGAGAGCATTCATGACACTTAAACCAGGACCAAAGCCGATAGCAAAATCAACAGGGAAACCGGATCAGCGCCGCCGTGATAACAAAACAACACCAGGGAATACACCGTCCCTCAAACCTAGCAAATCTAGCAATCCGAAAAAAAGTAAATGACAAGCAACTCTCGTTAATTTGCCCTTCTAACCCGGCAGTCGAGCGGACCTGCGCGAAATGCCGCGCAGGCCGCTCACTTCTACGTTGAGGCTGTAGAAAAACCTTTTGGTGGTTTTTGACGTGGAGATTCGGGTGAATAAAGCTAATGGAATTATCAAGAGAGTGGAGAACGGTGGCTGTTGTGTGGGCCGCTTTTTGCCCAAAATGGGGAACGCTTTGGGGTCAAAACCTTCGGCCCTAGTTTTTCTACACCCTCGTTAGTGAGTAGTCTGCAATGAAGGAATGGCAACTAGACATCAACTGCCCAATTTGCGGTGAAAAGTTCCTCGCAAAGCGCGCGCTGAAGCACAAGAACAAGAAGCATCCCGATATCAGCCCAGACGAATTTGTTGCTGCAATTAAGGTTGCAGTGGAGCGCGGAGAAAACGTACTGAATACTAAGAGGGTTGTGGCCGAAGGCGCCAAAATGGCCGGGAAGCCAATATTTAGTAAGGAAGTGCGTAACTCTGCAAAGTGGTTTTCAGTTGTTCCGGGAGGAGCCGTTGGCTTAGGAAAGAAGAAATGAGCAACACCCTTTCAACAATTTTGCGCGTGCTTGCTATCACTACGGTCGAGGCGCGGCTTCGCCGCTGGGATACTGTGCCAGCGAGGCCGGACCATCGCCTCTCACCTTCACGTTCCTGAACGTCCGCTTCTTCAAACTTGCAACTTCCGCATCGGGCACGCTACTGCTGTTCGGCTTTGGCTGGTCAAGTTGATGATTTCGTCTGGTCAGATTGGATGCGATTCAGTGGTCAACACAGCGCGATTTCGCATCTAGCAGCCGAAGGTATTGAGCAGTCATGACAGATGCGTCGAGGCAATTTGTCGCCCGCGTATACAACGAACTGGCAAGGGTTGGCGGTAGTCAGGGCGAGTTAGATGCTAATTGATGCAGGTGCAAGGTATTTAAGCTGCTGATTAGCGTGATCAACGCAACGACGCTGTGGAATGGCGCGTGGCGCAGATAAGGCGCCAAAAAATGACACAGACGAAGTATTCATCATGCATTGGTATAGCTACGTGGAATTATCGTAATACTATCCAACCGATTGAGACAAAATACTCGGCGCATGAGTCTCGCCACTCCAGATTCATGGGTGAAGAAGAGGCTGCCCTCTATTTCAACATAGAACTTGCTTCGCGATGAAATCCAAAACGACAATGAAAAAGGTTATTCCAGACATCCTGTATCACTACACCACCCAACCCGTGCTGCTGAGCATTGTTCAACATCGTGCGATTTGGCTGAGTAGCAAGTGGCATCTAAATGACTCAGCAGAGGGCGAGATTTTTAATAGGTTAGCTCGCAACTATGCGGACACGCTTACGATCGCAGAAAACAAGATCAATGAAGTACTTGCAAGTCTGGATCAATTTGAGTTTTTCGTGAATTGCCTGACAACGCACGGCGATATGCTAAGCCAATGGCGCGGATATGCAGGCGATGGCAAGGGTGTGTCCATTGGCTTTAATAGCGAGGCACTAAAAAAAATCATCAAAGGTTCATCTATCGGCTTACTTTATCCAGTCACCTATGCGGACGAGACTAAGGACCTAAGCAAGGATCTATTAAACAAGCTTCACAAAACGCTGATCAGCGGTGGCGACAAGCCATCTGTGGACTATCTCCAGACCCTAGGCAAGGAACGATGGGCTGTTAAATCCAAAGCCTTTGAGGAGGAGGATGAATTTAGGCTCATTCTGACACCTCACCTGAACGACTCTCAGGTTGCCTTTGCGGGCGGCGCAATAGCCTCACGGAAGTTTCGTGCTACTGAAAGTGAAATCCGCAACTACTACGAATTGTCTCTCTCGATGATTGAGCCCGATGACCTTATTAAAGAGGTTGTACTCGGTCCGAAAAACGCCTCAAATCTGGGCGTCGTGAAACAAATGCTGGCCAGCTTTGGCTTTAAGTCTGTAACTGTAAAGCGCTCAGTTGCGAGCTATCGCTAATTGCCTGATGTCTGTCCTTAGTGAAAAAGCCCATCGTTGCCTACAGCACTACATGGCGGTTTATGCTCGCCAACTGCACATTGCTGATAATGGCCAGGCACTAGATGAGTGCCTGCAACATTTTCTCGATCAGCGCCCTGCAAGCAAAGGCCTATCTTCTTTTGATCGAGCGGCTGGATTAGCGGCTGCGCCTTTCTGGATGCAGGCAAGCATCGTCAATGACTCGAAACTGGCCGCTCTGGCATTGAGCCGAATCCTGCGCCATGAGAGTGCAATTGACATCGAATCCCTGGTTTATCTGGGCCAAAGCTCAGCGGACATGCTGCAATGGGCCATTCGCTTTTCTAAACTATTTACCCGAACTGACTCTTCGCTTTGGAAGCTTTTGCGCCAGCGGTTAGCGGGCGACGAGTGGAATGTTTTTTTCGGGGTTTGTGATCGTCTCATGGATCAGCTAGAGCCCTTTGATGGGTTAATCCGATCGGCTGAGGAACGGATCAAGCACCTTTCCTTGCTGGAGACCATGTCGTATCTCAGTGTTTTGGCTTATGAGCAGTTAATTCCCGATGCGCCACACACGCCAGTGAGTGGCAATTGGGATGTCTACAACCGCATTATTTCCAACAAGCTGAAGACCTGTGGCGATGACGATTTCGCGCTTGGAGAGGCAAGCCTGGCGCAATCACTGAAGCAGCATCTGTCGCCTATTCTTTTTCCCTCCCCATCGATAACCCAGGAATGCATAGGCAACCTCGAAGCCGTTGCTGTACTGATCTCGGCAACGCAGGAACGTATCGATTATGAAGGGTCAATCGATTGGTTCTGTTTTGATCCAGAGTGCCGCTATCAGCTCAAACCCGGCGAGTCCGTGATTTATAACGAGACCGACCAAGGGGCCCGTACCTGGCAGCGCACCGAACAAAAGTCTCAGGCCCTTTGGCACTACTGGATGAATCGAGGCGTCGGCGAGTTCGTTGCACGAGGAATGGCTCAACAGCAGATAGGTTCCCTTGAAAACCATGAACAGAATGCGCTCGCTTACATCAAGGCTTTACGTAGCATGCTGCAGCTGCGTGAAATATACGGCCTAGATGAAGAGATCCATCTGGCGGAAGGTGGCAAAGCCCCTCTGTTGCAGATATTGCTAGCAAGCGAACTGCATTCTGCATTTTTTCAGAGCGCCTATGTGCAACCCTTTCAACAGCATTATGCCGACTGTGGCGTGCTGGTTCAGGCGTTGAGCAAGTTGGCGTTTAATGGCCTGCTGGAAGGGGAGAATCGTTTTCCCATGACGTGGGCTGAGGAAAGCCAAAAGATCGAAAAAACTATCGGCTGGACTGTCTGTCGTGACTATCCGCAAGGTAGCCGTCAGGCTGCCAAGGCGATCTTGAGCTTCTGGACTAACGATCTGAAGGCGCTTTCGGGCAGTTTGAAGGAACAGCCCAATTTGCCTATTCCCACATTGTACGAACGTCCCTTTTACAAAATCGGGCGCTATAACTTTCAGTTTCCATGGGTGGTCGCGCAACAAAACAACCTTACTGCAGTGGTCAATAATCTCCGCCGCATTGGTGCCCGGCGCTCTGGCCGGATGAGCGAGACGCGACGGATCGAAGAGCGGCTGGCCGAACAAATGCGGCTGTGCGGTTTTACAGTTGAAGTCGGGTATCAACCTGAACGAACTGAACAGGAAGATCCCGGTGAGATTGATCTGATTTGTTATCGCGACGGGCTTCTATTGTTACTGGAGGTCAAATCCGGCTATATCCGTTCCACAGAACATGAAGTTTGGTTGCATCGAAGCAGCACCCTCCGCAAGGCGGCTTGGCAGCTAAGGCGTAAGCGGTCCGCAGTCGTGGCGGCGTTGCAGCGTGATGTGAATCGCCCCGGTTTCCGTGGAGGCCGGTTGGTTTAAGTCAGGCCACGATGGCGGCCTGATCGGCGAGTTGCCTGTAGTAGTTTGCCTCAGCTTCTGCGGGGGGGATATAGCCAATCGGTTCAAGCAGCCTGTGGTGGTTAAACCAAGACACCCATTCCAGAGTTGCCAGCTCCACGGATTCCCTGGTTTTCCAAGGGGCGCGCCGGTGGATCATCTCCGCCTTGTACAAGCCATTAATCGTCTCGGCTAGCGCGTTGTCGTAGCTGTCGCCCTTGCTGCCGACTGATGGCTCAATCCCGGCTTCGGCCAGTCGCTCGCTGTAGCGGATCGAGACGTACTGCGAGCCCCTGTCCGAGTGGTGGATCAAGGCCTCGTCGGGACTCGGCTGACGGGCGTACAGCGCCTGTTCCAGCGCATCGAGCACGAAGTCCGTATGCATGGAACTGCTCACTCGCCAACCCACGATACGGCGGGCAAAAACGTCGATGACAAAAGCCACATATAACCAGCCTTGCCAGGTCGAGACATAGGTGAAGTCCGAGACCCACAACTGATTGGGACGGTCGGCCTTGAACTGTCGATTGACCCGATCCAGCGGGCAAGCCGCTTTGCTGTCGCTGATCGTGGTGCGCACCACCTTGCCGCGCATGACTCCGCGCAAACCTTGACGCCGCATGAGTCGCTCGACCGTACAACGGGCCACCGCGATGCCTTCGCGGTTCAGTTGCCGCCAGACCTTGTCGGCACCATAGACCTGCAGGTTGGCCTGCCAGACGCGCTTGATCTCGGGCACTAACACCTCGTCACGCCGCACTCTCTGACTGCGCTGTTCAGGATTGCGCCGCCGAGCGACATGACGCCGGTAGCCCGACGGGGCAATCTGCAATTGCCTGCAGATCGGCTCGACCCCGAAGGCAGCACGATGCTCGTCGACGAAAGACCTCAAGACTTGAATCGGCGGTCGAGCTCCGCCTGGGCGAAAAACGCGCTGGCAAGCTTGAGGATCTCGTTGGCTTTGCGCAGCTCTTTGACCTCGCGCTCCAGTTCCTTGACACGCTTCTGGTCCGCCGTGGTCGGCCCTTCGCGCTGGCCGGCATCTCGTTCGTGCTGACGCACCCAGGTCAGCAGCGTCTGCGGCGTGCAACCGATCTTGACCGCAATGGATTCAACGGCTGACCACAGCGACGGATGATCGGCACGGCTTTCGGCAACCATGCGCACGGCGCGCTCACGAAATTCGGGGGAGAACTTAACTGACTTCTTCATGGCTCTATCTTCTCAAGAGTTAGAGCCTCCACCAAACCCGGGGCGATTCAGCAGAGTCATCCGGTGGCTCTTTGACCGTGTCACCGAAGAGACTCCATAGATTCAACTGTCTGTTGCGGGCCGACTGATACAATTCCTTTAAGAGCGAAGACTTGATTCTTTCTGCTCGGTCATCCCAGATCAAAAGCTTTTCCCCGGCCGTGGAGGTGTCCTTGAGTTGGCCCGTGGCTTGCTCTAGCGGCTCGCCATTAGGCGTGCATGTCGAGAAGTCGTGGGGGGTGTAAACTCTGCTTAGGGTGTTCCAGTGGAAGACCGGTGGCTGGTTAGACTGAGGTGGGCCATCATGATCTCTGTTGCGCACGGCCAATGCCATGAGATTCAAGACAACCATTGCTGGATGTCTCTCTCCTGGCGGTAGAACAATGGCGCAGCGGTACTCAAACTGTTCATCAGTCATTGTTAGTGTTTTTTAAGGCAGAAGACATTGAGAACTTAAATGCTACGTCTACTCTGGCCACGATGAACACTCCCCGCTATGTTTTAGGAAATTCCCGAGGGGATTCTTAGGGCGGTTACAATCAGTCGTCTCACATTGGATCAGATAAGGGCATGAAAATCGTGTACCCAAGCGTGTACATTCAGGAAAAGTCGAATATCGATGAATCAGTAGTGGCGGGCGCCAACGCCCGCCACTACTGATTCAGATCCAACTTGGAATAAGCACTGGGCCGTTTCGGCTCGTCGTGCCTCCCCGGGAAAGCCGCTGATCAGCGGCTTTTTCTTTGTTTGGGGACGTTTATTCCTTTGTCCTAGTTCGCGCTTGGGGCGCCGTGGCCGGCGCTGTATTTTCTTGTCGCAGCCGGGCTGGCCCGGTAGTCTGCGGATACTGATCAACTGCGAAGCGCGCCGAGGTTGCTGCCGGGTATGCTGGCCAATATCACCGATGTTTCCCCTAAGTCCTCCAGGGAGCTGGCCCGCCGTTTGTTTGTCGGGTGGCTGCTGATCGCCTTGTGCGTGCTCGGTTTAGCCGCCTTCTTCCTGCAGGCCAGTCTTGAACACCTGCAGGAGCGTGCCCGGGGAGAAGTGGAAAACCTGGCCTTGGTTCTCGAACGCGACGTTGCGGCATCGCTGGAAAAGGTTGACCTCGTGGTCCGCTCGGTGGTCGATGAGCATGCGCGGCAGTTGGTGAGCGGTGCGCTCGATCCGGTTGCGATGGACGGGGCGCTCGCCCGCTTGCGGGATCGCCAGGAGACGGTCATCGCGCTGCTGGTGGCCAATGCCGATGGCGATCTGGTTTTTGGCGCAGGCGGGAAACGCGCCGACATCCGCGAGCGCGAGTATTTCAGGATCTTGCGCGACGATCCCCAGGCCGGGCTGATTATTTCGAAGCCGGTGCTCGGTTTTGTGACTGGCAAATGGACGCTCATTCTGGCGCGCCGTTTGAACGACCGAGACGGAGGCTTTGCCGGCGTCGCCCTGGCCAGTGTCGGCCTGGAGTATTTCGAGAAGCAGTTCGCGGCACTGAAGCTAGGGGGCAAGGGCTCGGTCGCGCTGCGCGATGCCGACCTCGGGCTGATCGCACGCGTACCAAAACCGCCGAGCGGGGCAGATTTCGGTCCAGCCCGGCTGTCGGAGGAATTTCGGGCGGCGCTGGCGGTAACGCCCGGTGGCGGGACCTACGTTTCCGGTGCGAGCAGTATCGATGGCATCGAGCGGCTACATGTCTATCGTTTCAACCCGGCCTACCGCTTCTACGTCAATGTCGGCATGCCCAAGGATGACTATCTCGCGGCCTGGCAGCACCAGTTACGTGGAACCCTGGCCTTGCTGCTGCTCTTCATGGTGCTCAGTGGCCTGGCAGTTTATCTGCTGTATCGCGACGCGCGCCGTCTGGCGGAGCGCGAGCGCATGTTGCGCACCATCTTCGATACCTCGGACGGCGCCATCTTTCTGGTCGATACCGGTGGCCGGATCGTCATGGCCAACGAGCGCATGGCCACCATGTGGGGCGTGCCTCTGGATCGCCTGGTCGGCAGTGAATACGTGTCGCTGGTTCACCCCGAGGAACGCGAGATCGGCCGCGAGCGGATGCAGAAGCTGATGACCAGCGAAATCCCTTTCGTTCGTCACGAACGCGAGTATGTCCGCGACGATGGCAGCATCTTCTGGGGTTTTCTCTGCGGCCGGCAACTGCGCGGCGAAGACGGACAGTTGTACGGTCTGGTCGGTTTGATTGCCGATATTGACGAGTCGAAGCGCAATGCCCGGGAACTCGAGACCTATCGCCAGCATCTCGAACAACTGGTTGAGGAGCGAACGACCCAGTTCGTGCAGGCCAAGGAGGCGGCGGAAGCCGCGAATCAGGCCAAGAGTTCATTCCTGGCCAATATGAGCCACGAAATCCGGACGCCGATGAATGCCATCATCGGCCTCACCCACCTGCTTCGCCGTGAGCCGCTGACGCCGCGCCAGGCCGATCGCCTGGCCAAGATAGCCGGCTCGGCCGACCACCTGCTGGCCATCCTCAACGACGTGCTGGATATTTCCAAGATCGAGTCCGGCAAGCTACGCCTGGAGTCGGCGCCGTTTCTGATGCTCGATGTCGTCGAGCGCCTGGTCGGAGTCTGCGCCGAGCGAGCCGAGGGCAAGGGGTTGGCACTCCGTACGGCGACGGCCAACCTGCCGGCTGTCCTGGTTGGCGATCAGACCCGGCTCAGCCAGGCCTTGCTCAATTACCTGGCCAACGCCATCAAATTTACGGAAACCGGGGCGGTGGATCTGCGGGCGGCTGTCCTTGAGGAGGACGCCGAATCCCTGCTCGTGCGCTTCGAAGTGCAGGACACCGGGATCGGCATCGAGGCCGGGGTGCTCGCGCGGTTGTTCAGTGCCTTCGAGCAGGCTGACAATTCGATGACTCGAAAATACGGCGGGACCGGCCTCGGGCTGGCCATCACCAGCCGCCTGGCCGGGATGATGGGCGGCGAAGTCGGCGTCGACAGCACGCCAGGCGTGGGCAGCACCTTCTGGCTGACGGCACGCTTCGGCAAACCGCAAGCGGCAACGGCATTCGGTGTAACGGGCGAGTCATCGCCGGTCAAGGTCATCGATTCCGCCCGGCCCGATTTTCGCGGGGCGCGCATCCTGCTGGTCGAGGACGACAAGGTGAATCGCGAGATTGCCGTCGAACTGATCGATGAACTGGCCGGCCTTCCCCTCGATCTCGCCGAAAGCGGCAGT
Organism: Dechloromonas sp. A34; assembly: GCF_026261605.1. NCBI lineage: Bacteria > Pseudomonadati > Pseudomonadota > Betaproteobacteria > Rhodocyclales > Azonexaceae > Dechloromonas > Dechloromonas sp. A34. The sequence goes on along the minus strand of NZ_CP102486.1, from coordinate 4,528,380 downwards.
CTGGCCATCGCCATGCTGCAATGTGAGCGCTACGACCTGATCCTGATGGACATCCTGATGCCCGACATGGACGGCTACGAGGCGACCCGACGCATTCGTCGCTTACCCGGCTACGCCGCTACGCCGATCGTCGCGATGACCGCCAATGCCTTTGCCGAAGACCGCCAACGCTGTTTCGACGCCGGCATGAACGACCACCTCGCCAAGCCGGTCGATCCCGATCGTTTGCGAGAAGTCCTGCTGCGCTGGTTGCCGGGGCGCCGCCCCCAGGCGCAGGTAGAATGCCTGTCTGATAAATTGTTGTCCGATCAATTACCTAGAATAGACACACCATGGCCGGAAATCTCTACGTTGTCGCCGCACCGTCCGGTGCCGGCAAGACCACCCTGGTTCGCCTGCTGCTCGAAAGCGAGCTCGACGTCCAGCTCTCGGTTTCCTATACCACCCGCGACCCACGGCCGGGCGAAACGGACGGCCGCGAATACCATTTTGTCGATACCGCCGAGTTTCGCGCCATGATCGACCACCACGAATTCCTCGAGTGGGCCGAGGTCCATGGCAATTTCTACGGTACCTCGAAGACCTGGATCGCCGACCAACTGGCCGCTGGTCGCGATGTGCTGCTCGAAATCGATTGGCAGGGCGCGCAGCAGGTCCGCTTGCTGTTTGCCGAGGCGATCGGCATCTTCATCCTGCCGCCCTCGATGGAAGAGTTGACCCGGCGCCTGACCGGGCGCGGCACCGACAGCGCGGCCGTCATTTCCCGTCGCTTGGCCGCGGCACAGGCCGAGATGCGCCATGTCGGCGAATTCGACTATGTTATTATTAACGACCAACTGGAGCAGGCGCTGGATGATTTGCGTGCCGTCGTGCGCGCCTCCCGCCTGAGCCTCGCGGCACAGCGTGCGCGTCACGCCGCCCTTTTTGCACGATTGATCTGATTTAGAGGTTTACCCATGGCCCGCGTTACCGTCGACGACTGCATGAAACGTATCCCCAACCGCTTCCAGATGACCCTGGCCGCTGCCCACCGCGCCCGCCAGCTGGCCAACGGCGCGACGCCGCTGGTCGATCCCGAGAAGGACAAGCCGACTGTCATCGCCCTGCGCGAAATGGCGATTGGCAAGGTTGGTCTGGAAGTGCTCAACCGCGGTCAGGCCTGAAGGTTGGGGCGGTGAAGACAGATGGGTTCAACGCCGTCGCCTCTGCCGCCCGCTCATGAGGAACCCGCCTACCGGGTTTTCCTCGATAGTCTCGACTATCTAACTCCCGTCGATGTAGAACGTATCAAGGCGGCGTATGCCTTCGCCGCACGCGCCCATGCGAGCCAGAAACGCATGTCGGGCGAGCCCTACATCACGCATCCGCTGGCCGTTGCCGGTGCCGTCGTCGAATGGCGGATGGATGCCGATGCCGTGGCTGCCGCGCTGCTGCACGACGTTCTCGAAGATACCGGGGCCACCAAGCGCGAGCTTGCCGAGAAATTCGGCAAGGAAGTCGCCGAGCTGGTCGATGGCCTGTCCAAGCTCGACAAGATGGAATTCGCCTCCTACCAGGAGGCGCAGGCCGAGAACTTCCGCAAGATGCTGATGGCCATGGCGCGCGATCTGCGCGTCGTGCTCATCAAGCTGGCCGACCGCCAGCACAACCTGCAGACGATGTCGGCGATGCGCGCCGACAAGCGCGCCCGCATCGCACGCGAGACCCTCGAAATCTACGCGCCGATCGCCCTGCGCCTGGGCCTCAACAAGCTCTATCGCGAACTGCAGGACACCTCGTTCCACCTGATTTACCCGCATCGCGCCGAAGTGCTGGCCAAGGCGCTGAAGGCGGCACGCGGCAACCGCAACGAACTACTGACCCGGATTCTCGACGGCATCAAGGGCAAGCTGGACCATTCCGGCCTGAAAGCCGAAGTATTCGGCCGCGAGAAGAGTCTGTATTCGATCTTCCGCAAGATGAAGGAAAAGCACCTGTCCTTTTCGCAGGTGCTCGATATCTACGGCTTCCGCGTTGTCGTCGACAACGTGCCGACCTGCTATCTCGCGCTCGGCGCGCTGCACAGCCTCTACAAGCCAGTGCCCGGCAAGTTCAAGGACTACATCGCCATCCCCAAGGCCAATGGCTACCAGTCGCTGCACACGACGCTGATCGGTCCCTACGGCACGCCGGTCGAAGTGCAGATCCGCACCCGCGAGATGCATCATGTCGCGCAGGAAGGTGTTGCGGCGCACTGGCTGTACAAGGACATTGAGGAGAGTGGCGCCGACCTCCAGGTCAAGACGCACAAATGGTTGCAATCCTTGCTCGAAATGCAGGGCAACGATTCGGCCGAGTTCTTCGAGAACGTCAAGATCGATCTCTTCCCGGACGAGGTTTACGTCTTTACGCCCAAGGGCAAGATCATGGCCCTGCCGAGCGGGGCGACGGTGGTTGATTTTGCCTATGCCGTGCACACCGATGTCGGCCATCACTGCTCGGCCGCCCGCGTCAATCAGGAACTGTCGCCGCTGCGCACCGAGTTGCGCAATGGCGACCTGGTCGAGATCATCACCTCGCACCAGGCCAGCCCGAATCCGGTCTGGCTGACCTACGTCAAGACCGGCCGGGCGCGCAGCAAGATCCGCCATTTCCTGCGCACCATGCAGAACGAGGAGTCGGCCCGGCTCGGCGAGCGCCTGCTGCGCCAGGAACTGCTCTCGCTCGGTGTGGTGCCGATCTCTATTCCGGCCGAGGCCTGGGACCAAATGGTCAAATCCGGCGGTCAGCGCTCGATCGAGGAGGTCTATACCGACATCGGCCTCGGCAAGCGTCTGCCCTCGGTGGTCGCCCGCCGCCTGCTCGCCCGCGAGAACATGTCGCCGGACATGCCAAGCAATATGACCCTGGCTATCCACGGCACCGAAGGTATGGCCATCCAGCTGGCGCGCTGCTGCCAGCCGATCCCCGGCGATCCGATCATCGGCTCGATCAAGAAGGGCAGTGGGCTGGTCATCCATACCCACGACTGCCCGACCATCCGCAAATCGCGCTCGGCCGAGCCGCAAAAATGGATCGATGTCGAGTGGGAGCCGGAAGACGGCAAACTGTTCGATATCCGCATCAAGGTCGAGGTCAAGAACACCCGTGGTGTGCTCGCCCAGGTCGCCGCAGCCATCTCCGAAGCCGGCTCGAACATCGAGCATGTCGCGATGGATGCCGATCCCGAGCGCCTGTTCACCGTGCTCCGTTTCACCATTCAGGTCGCCCATCGCAACCATCTGGCGGCGGTCATGCGCGGCATGCGCCACATTCCGGAAGTCACCCGCATCGTGCGCGAACGCGGAGGCGACGCTTGAAAGTTCTCGTCCTGGGCGCCGGCGTCGTCGGCACGGCGAGCGCGTGGTATCTGGCCCAGGCCGGGCATCAGGTCACCGTGGTGGACCGCCAGCCGGTGGCCGGCAACGAAACCAGCTTTGCCAATGGCGGCCAGATATCGGTCTCGCATGCCGAACCCTGGGCCAATCCAAACGTCCTGCCCCGGCTAGGAAAATGGCTGGGGCGCGAGGATGCCCCCCTGCTCTGGCGCTGGCGGGCCGACCCGGCCCAGTTTGCCTGGGGCCTGCGTTTCCTCGGCGAGTGCCTGCCCGGGCGGACGCGCCGCAACATGGCCGCCATCGTCGCCCTCTCGCTCTACAGCCGGCGCCGGCTGCAGCAACTGCGCGCGGAATTGGGGCTGCAGTACGACCAGCTCGAACGCGGCATCCTGCACATCTATACCGACCGCCAGGAGTACGCGATGGCCGTCGAGGCGACCGCCGTCATGCGTCAGTTCGGGCTCGACAGGGAAAGCATCGATGTCGAGCGCTGCCTCGAGATCGAGCCGGCGCTGGCCGATGCCCGGCATCTGCTGGTCGGTGGCGACTACACCATCTCCGACGAATCCGGCGACGCCCACAAATTCACCCGCGCCCTGGCCGAGCGGGCACAGGTGGCGGGGGTCGAGTTCCGGCATAACCTGAGCATCGAGCGCATCGCGCCGGGGGGCAGGCAGATCGCCGGCATCCTGGCCAATGGCGAAGGCGGACCAGAACTGCTCACCGCCGATGCCTACGTCGTCGCCCTCGGCAGCTACTCGCCCTTGCTCGTCAAGCCGCTCGGCATCAGCCTGCCGGTCTTTCCCGCCAAGGGCTATTCGGCCACGCTGAAACTGCTCAACGGCGCGCCAGCGCCGAGCGTCAGCCTGACCGACGACGAACGCAAGCTGGTTTTCTCGCGCCTCGGCGATCGCCTGCGCATCGCCGGCACCGCCGAATTCAACGGCTACAACCTCGAACTCAACGCTGTGCGCTGCCAGGCACTGATGCAGCGCGTCCGCCAGCTCTTCCCTCGCCTCGAAGTTGAAGGCGAGCCGGAGTTCTGGTGCGGCCTGCGCCCGGCCACGCCGTCCAACGTCCCGTGCATCGGGCGGACCCGTTACAGCAATCTGTGGCTTAACACCGGCCACGGCACGCTGGGCTGGACCATGGCCTGCGGCTCGGGCGCGGCGCTCGCCGACCTGATCAGCGGCCGGCGCCCGGAACCGGAATTTCCCTTCCGGCGATGCTGATCGACACCCACTGTCACCTCGACGCGGCCGAGTTCGATGCCGATCGCGACGCGGTGCAGGCAGAGGCGCTGGCCGCCGGGGTGGAACGCATCGTCGTGCCGGCTGTGGCGGTGGACAGTTTTCCCAAACTCAAAGCTGCGGTCGAGCGCTATCCCGGCTGCGTTGCGGCCTACGGCATTCATCCTCTCTATGTCATGCAGGCGAAGGAAACGGACCTTGGCATTCTGCGCGACTGGCTGATCAGGGAAAAGCCGGTGGCCATCGGCGAAATCGGGCTCGACTATTACGTTGGCGAGAGCGACCCGGCGCGTCAGGAATTCTTCTATGTCGAGCAGCTCAAATTGGCCCGCGAGTTCAATCTGCCGGTGCTGCTCCACGTCCGGCGGGCGGTCGACGACATCCTCAAGCATCTGCGTCGCATCGCCGTGCCCGGTGGCATCGCCCATGCCTTCAACGGCAGCCGGCAACAGGCTGAAGCTTTCATCGGGCTCGGTTTCAAGCTCGGCTTCGGTGGCGCGATGACTTATAGCGGTTCGACGCGCATTCGCCAACTGGCGGCGACCCTGCCGCTCGAATCCATCGTCCTCGAAACCGATGCCCCGGACATCCCGCCGGCCTGGCTCAATCGTGGCCGCAATGCCCCGGCCGAGTTGCTGCCGATGGCCCGGACGCTGTCCGAGCTGCGCGGCCTGAGCCTGGCCGAGGTCGCGGCGGCGACCAGCGTCAACGCCAGACAGTTGTTTCCCGGACTTTGATACCCCTGCGCCACGCAGGTTTTTCCGAGACCTTTGATCTGCGCTAAGCATTCGGAAACGCTGATGGAGTAGATTGGTAGCCATCAGGTTTTCCCCGAATAAGGCGTCAGGGAGTGCCGGAAACCGGGCGGGGCGATAGCTCCGCCCGCCGGCTGTTCCTTCATCATGAAACCTTCAGACAGTTCCCCGGGCAAGTCCGGCGCCGCCCGCCGCCAATTCCTTTTCGACTCGGCCCGCATGGCTTGCGGTGTCGGTATGCTCGGCCTTGGCCTCGGGCTCTACGCCAAACAGTCGAAAGCCTTGCCCGCCCTCGCCCTGCGCCCGCCCGGCGCGCTCCCCGAGGACGAATTCCTCGGCGCCTGCATCCGCTGCGGGTTGTGCGTTCGCGACTGCCCCTACGACACCCTGTCGCTGGCCAAGCCGGAAACCCCGGTCGCCACCGGCACACCCTACTTTACGGCGCGCGCCATCCCCTGCGAGATGTGCGAGGACATCCCGTGCATCAAGGCCTGCCCGACCGGAGCCCTGGATCACGCACTGACCGACATCAACCAGTCGAAGATGGGCGTCGCGGTACTCATCGACCACGAGACTTGCCTCAATTTCCTCGGCCTGCGCTGCGACGTCTGCTATCGCGTCTGCCCGGTGATTGACAAGGCGATCACCCTCGACATGCAGCCCAACCAACGCACCGGGCGGCACGCCATGTTCCTGCCGACCGTGCATTCCGAGCATTGCACCGGCTGCGGCAAGTGCGAGAAATCCTGCGTGCTCGAAGAAGCAGCCATTCGCGTCCTGCCGCCCAAGCTGGCCAAGGGCGAGCTCGGCAAGCACTACCGCATCGGCTGGGACGAGCAGAAGAAGGCTGGCCACTCGCTGATCGACGAATCGAAGATGATGGATCTCCCCGACCGCATGCCCGAAGGGGCCAGCCTGCCCGGCCACTATGACCCGGCCAGCGGCAACACCGCGCCAGCCCGCGGCCTGCCCGGCAGCGAGGCGGGGGCCATTCCCAGCCTGCCGCCCGGCCTCGGAGGCAAGCCATGAGTGAGCACCGCACCGGAGCCGAGGCCGTCGCCAGCAAGGGCTGGCTGCGCGCCCACCGCTGGCTGATCCTGCGCCGCCTGTCGCAATTCGCCATCCTCGCCCTTTTCATGCTCGGCCCGCTGGCCGGGGTCTGGTTGGTCAAGGGCAATCTCGCCTACAGCTACACTCTGAGCTTCCTGCCGCTGACCGACCCCTATGTCGTGCTGCAGTCGGCGATGACCGGTCACCTGCCCGAAAGCCTTGGCTTGATCGGGGTCGCCATCGTGCTCGCCTTCTACCTGCTGGTCGGCGGCCGGGTCTATTGCAGCTGGGTCTGCCCGGTCAATCTGGTGACCGATGCCGCCGGCTGGCTGCGTGGCCGTCTCGGCATCAAGGGCAGCGTCCATCTGGGGCGCGCCACCCGCTACTGGATCCTCGGCATGACCCTGGTCGGCTCGGCGCTGACCGGCACGGTGCTCTGGGAGTTGATCAACCCGGTCTCGATGCTGCATCGCGGCCTGATCTTCGGCCTCGGCGCGGCCTGGATGGTGGTGCTGAGCGTCTTCCTGTTCGATCTCTTCGTGATGAGCCGCGGCTGGTGCGGCCATCTCTGCCCGGTCGGCGCCTTCTACAGCCTGCTCGGCCGCTGGAGCCCGCTGCGTGTCGCGGCGCCGGCCCGCGCCGCCTGCAACGACTGCATGGACTGCTTCGAGGTCTGCCCCGAGCCGCAGGTCATCCGGCCGGCCCTCAAGGGCGAGGACAAAGGCGTCGGGCCTGTCATCCTGGCCGCCAACTGCACTAATTGCGGGCGCTGCATCGATGTCTGTTCGAAGGAGGTCTTCACTTTTGGCCTGCGCTTCCACAACCCGCCTTCGACTCGCCTGCCACAATGAAGGAGAGGAGCCGCGGCTCCTCTCCTTTTAAATCCAGTTTCCGGCGAACTCAGGCCGGCGCCAGCACGCCGCGCATCTTTTGCAGCGCCTTGACCTCGATCTGCCGGATGCGCTCGGCTGAGACGCTGAACTCGTCGGCCAGTTCATGCAGGGTGGCGGCTTCGCCATCGTGCAGCCAGCGCGTTTCGATGATCCGGCGACTGCGCGGGTCGAGCGTGGCCAGCGCTTCCTGCAGACCTTCGTCGGCCAGGCGGGCAACCGCCTTGCTTTCGATGACGCGGGTCGGCTCGTAACGCGAATCGGCCAGGTAATCGATCGGCGCAAAGGCCTCGTCGCCATCGTCCGGGTTGCCTTCGAGCGCCAGATCGCGACCGGTCAGGCGGGTTTCCATCTCGATCACTTCAGCCTGCTTGACGCCGAGGCGGGCTGCGACTTCGGCCGACTGCGTGCCGGACAGCGTATCGACGCCTTCGTAATCGTTCTTCAGGCTGCGCAGGTTGAAGAACAGCTTGCGCTGGGCCTTGGTCGTCGCGACCTTGACCAGCCGCCAGTTCTTCAGGATGTATTCGTGAATCTCGGCCTTGATCCAGTGCATGGCGAAGGAAACCAGACGCACGCCGCGCGCCGGGTCGAAACGCTTCACCGCCTTCATCAGGCCGATGTTGCCTTCCTGGATCAGATCGGCATGCGGCAGGCCGTAACCGAGGTAACCGCGGGCGATCGAGATCACCAGGCGCAGGTGCGAAAGGACGAGCTGACGCGCCGCTTCCACATCGCCTTCGTTGTGGAAACGCTCGGCCAGCCGGATTTCCTCACTCTCGGACAGGATCGGATAACGGTTCGCTGCCTGGATGTAGGCATCGATGTTACCGACGGCCGAGGGGATGGGGTAAGCCAGGGCGTGGGTCATAGCGTTGGGTTCTCCTTCAATAGCTGAAATTATTTTAGCACTCGCTGCCTAAGAGTGCTAAGCCCATAAAAAGTTTCTCGGTATTGGTTGTTGTTCCTGACAATTAAAGTCGAAAACTCTGTCGGAATCAGAGGCGGCCTGGCCTTAGTACAACGTCTGGGCAGTTTGGCGCCATGAGGCGCTGGCTTCGACGAGTCCGCTGATCTCCAGGGCGATTGCCGACAGTTGCGCATGGATATCCGATGCATCCTGCTCGATAGCCGTCTCAAGCCGCTTGGCCGATTCCATCAGGCCCAGCGCACAGATGAATCCGGCATTGCTACCCAGCGTATGCATCCGCCGCGCAGCGGCCTCGCTGTCGCCGTCGAGCAGTTCCCGCCCCGCCCGATCCGCCGCATCGCCGTTGTCATCGCAGAACATCTGAAGCAGGCTCAGGAACATCTCGCGATCACCGCCCAGGCGCTTGACTGCCCGTTCGCGATCAATGCCTGCGATGTCGGGGAATTCATCGGATATGCCCGTAATCTGCGGGGCTGACTCTGACGCAATGCCTTTGTGGAGGGACGGCGCGGCATCCTCGGCGAAGCAAGGCTTTACCCAGTTCATCAGCAGAACGGCCATCTGATCGAGGTCCATGGGCTTGGCCAGCACGTCGTTGGCGCCGGCCCCCCGCGCCGCCTTTTGCTGTTCGTCGCGGACGCCGGCCGTGAAGGCAATGATGGGCAGGTTGGCCAGGCCGAGTTCGCCGCGAATCGTCCGGGTCGCGGTCAGTCCATCCATCACCGGCATCTGGACGTCCATCAGCACCGCATCGAATGCTTCGGGCCGGGCCTTGAGCAGCAGGACGGCCTGCTGGCCGTCGGCCGCCAGCGTCGCCGTCGCCCCCTCGAGCAGAAGGGCGCGCTGGACCAGGTCGCGGTTCATCGCGCTGTCGTCCACCACCAGCACGTGCGCACCAGCCAGGCGCGGCCCGGCTGGCGGCGAGGAAGCGACAACCGTCTCCATCTCGCCGGCCCTGGCGAACGGCAGCTCGAACCAGAACGTACTGCCGAGACCGACCCGGCTTTCCGCCCCGATGCCGCCGCCCATCAGCTCGACCAGGCGCTTGCTGATCGAGAGTCCGAGTCCGGTGCCTCCGAAGCGACGCGCGATCCCGGCGTCGGCCTGGGTGAAGGGGGTAAACAGTCGGGCCAGCGCCTCGGGCTCGATGCCGCAACCGGTGTCGCAGACCTCGAAGCGCAGTCGCAGGGAGGTTTCCGTGCTGTCGACGAGCTTGACGATGACCGCTACCTCGCCCCGTTCGGTGAATTTGATGGCATTGCCGGCCAGGTTGAATAACACCTGTTCCAGGCGCAGTCCATCGCCCAGCAGAGGCCCGATCGAGGGCAATGGTGCCTCGGTGCGTAGGGCCACCCCTTTGCCGCGTGCGGCCTGGCCCATCAGGCTATCAAGATTGGCCAGAAGCGTGCCTAGTTGGAATGGCCGCGGCTCGATGCGTAGCTGACCGGCTTCGATCTTCGACAAGTCCAGGATGTCATTGAGAATGGCGAGCAGCGATTGGCCGGCGGTTCGGATGCGCTCGACCATCTCGCGCTGATTGGCGGCGAGTGGTTCGCGCTCGAGGACCTGCGCCAGGCCGAGCACGGCATTCATCGGTGTCCGGATCTCATGGCTCATGTGGGCCAGAAATTCGCTCTTGGCAGCGTTCGCCGCCTCGGCCGCCTCGTAAACCTGCCGTAGCTCCTGCTCGTAGCGCTTACGCTCGCTGATGTCGCGGACGACGCCGAGAATTTCAACGAGCTGGCCTTCCGTGCTGAGCAGTGGGCTGGCGGAGACTTCGGTCCAAACGGCTGATCCGTCCTTGCAACGATGCTCAAGCTCGGTTCTAAACGATGGCAGCCGCCGTCCGGCCTTCGCACAGGTGCGCAATTGGGCGAAATAGCCTTCGGCGATGACCAGCGAGTCGGGCGTCAGGGCCTCGGCCAAGGATTGCTGCATCGCTTCTTCGGCCGTGAAGCCCCGCAGCTTTTCAACGGACGGGCTGACATAGGAAAAGCGCCCGTCCAGATCCATCGTCAGGATCACGTCGATGGCATTGTCGGCGAGCAGGCGGTGCCGCTCCTCGCTGATCCGCAGGCGCTCCTCGATCTGCCGGCGGGCCGTGATGTCTTCGACAATGGCCAGATAGCGGGGCGACTCCTCGCCGTCCACCGTGACCGGCGCGCAGGTCGCACTGATCCACACCTCGCTGCCATCCGGGCGAAGGTAGCGTTTGGCAAGGTGATAGCCGGAGATTTCACGCGCCTTGAGTTGCGCGAGCTTCGTGGTGCTTTCCTGAATATCGTCCGGATGCGTGATGCCCATCGGGTCGAGCCCGGCCAGTTTGTCGGCCGGCAGGCCGACGATGTCCGAGAATCGTTGATTGGCTTCGCTGATTCGACCGCTCTTGGCATCGAACAAGGCCACGCCGAGCGGCGCTTGCTCGAAGACGACGCGGAAGCGCGCCTCGGCCGCCTGTTGGGCCTGAAGCGCTCGCAGTTCCATGCCTTGCCGGTCGCGGCGCCACAACTGGTAGCCGGCGGAGTACACGAGCAGGCATCCGAGCCCGATGACCAGGCCGGTGGCCCAGGCAATCGTCTGGATACCGGCATAGGCCTCGGCCTCGTCGATTTCGGCGATCATCAGCCACGAGGTGCCGGCGACCGCCGCGACGTAGGCCAGTACGGGAATGCCGCGGTAATCGCGGCCGCCCGCGAGAATGCCGCGTTCGCCGCGTGCAGCCCTGGCGGCGGGCATTTCGGGTGAATTCAAGGGGCGGATCAAGGCCTGTGCCGTATCCGGCTGGAAGCGCAGGGGCGTCAGAAAGCGAACATCGTCACCGTCCCGCCGGACCAGGTAAGTCTCAGCGCTCCGGGTCGGGACCGGCCAAGATTCGACCAGAGGAAACAGGGATTGGTCGGCGCTGAAGGTCAATAGGGCCACGCCGAGCGGAATCTCTCCCGAGCCGCCGATTGGCACCAGTAGACCGTATTGTGGTTTGCCATGGGCATTGATGTGGAGTTCGACAAATTCGGTGCGCGGCCGCTGGATAATTTCCCTGGCCAAGGCGGCATGGGCACCGATGTCGGCATCGCCGACGACGAAGGCCGAGCGGCCTGTAGCGTCGGTGACCGCAAGCCCCGCCCAGGCCCGCCCGTGGACGACCTCTTCCATGCGCTGCCGCATCCGTTCGAGCAGCGCCGTCTCGCGTCGTTCGCCATCGAGCCATTGCCGGAAGAGCGCTGCCATCGGTGAGTGGCCGGAAAAATACAATTCCGCATCAATCCGGGTCTCGGCCAGCGAGTTCTCGAGGTGTTGCCTTTTCTGCTCGGCGATTACCGTTAGGGTGCGATGGGTCTCGCGGCGAACTTCTTCGCTCAAGTAAGCGTAGCCGACGGCACCGATGAGGCCGAGAAGCAGCGAAAGAGCGAGCAGGGGAAGTACGAAACGCACCCACGCTGAGCGGGGGCCACTCGCGCGTCTGACGTGGGGGGAAGAGGTCATGGCTGTGGTCATGGACGCAAATGCGGATCGGTGCTCGGTTCGAGGCTAATGTCGAGTGAATTGACTGGCGCGGGCATCGCAAAAACCGGCTGCCCGGTAAAACTGTGCCAACCTGGCATCCTGCAAACGCACCAATATCGTGCACTTTGCACCGGCGTGGTGCGCCTGTCCATGATTTAGGTATATGCAATCAGTTTACCGACCGGCCGGTGGCAAGGTGCGAAACGGGTAGACCGAGTTTTGTTTGAATTTTCACAGCCTGCAACGTTGCAGTGCTGGCAGGTCATTGGCCATGGCACCATGATTGCATGGCTGCTGCTTCCCTTTCGTCAGCAAAGTCATGTTCGCCGATCTGCACAACCTTTCGCATCACGCGGCCTGGCGTCGTCAATTGGAGATGATCCTCGAGTCGACTGGCGAAGGCATCTACGGTATTGACTTGAAGGGGCGCTGCATCTTTATCAACGAAGCCGGTGCCGCGCTGGTCGGTTACACGCCGGACGAGGTGCTCGGGCGCTCGATGCACTACCTGATCCACCACTCGCATGCTGACCAAACGCTGATGCCGGTGCACGAATGCCAGATCTACCGGGCCTTTCGCGAAGGCCGGGGCATCCGGGTCGATGGCGAGGTGCTGTGGCGGCGTGATGGCAGCAGCTTCCCTGCTGAATACGCCTCCTACCCGATTCGCGACGGCGAAACGGTGGTCGGTGCCGTCGTCACTTTCAACGACATCACCGAACGCAAGCGCACCGCAAGGCTGTTGCAGGAAGCCCACGACCAGCTGGAAAAAAGAGTCCGCGAACGCACCGCCGAGCTGACCGCCGCCCATGACGGCTTGCGCCAGTCGCACGAAGCGCTGCGCCGCCTGTCGGCCCACCTGAATACCATCCGTGAAGAGGAGCGCCGGCACATCGCCCGCGATATTCACGACGACCTCGGGGCCTCGCTGACCGCCCTGCAACTGGAATCGACCTGGTTGCGGCAGCGCCTGGGCGATGACCCTGCCCTGCGCGACAAGCTGGACGGCATGCTCGAGATCAGCCACCACGCAATGGAGGCCGTGCGCCGCATCCTGAACGATCTGCGCCCGGGCGTTCTCGACCATCTCGGGCTGTGGGCGGCGCTGGAAAGCCTGCTGCTCGATTTCCAGAAGCGCAGCGGCCTGCGCTGCAGCTTCGACTGCACCCCGGAAGTCGAACGTTGCCGCCTCGGACGCGATGCCGAGATCGCGCTCTATCGCATCGCCCAGGAGGTGCTGACCAACGTCAGCCGCCATGCCATGGCCAGCCGGGTCGAGTTCGAGGCCCGTGCCGAGCATCGCGATCTGCTGCTCACCGTTACCGACGATGGCCAGGGCATGCGGGTCCCCGGCCAGCCGACTTCCTTCGGCCTGCTCGGCATGCGCGAACGGACGCTGGCCCTGGGCGGCAGCCTGAACATCGTCAGCAGCCCCGGCGCCGGCACCCGCGTCGTGCTGCGCCTGCCGGGCGTCTTCGCCTGAGAAACGCCATGACCACGATCCTCATCGTCGACGACCACATGATCATTCGCCGCGGCCTGCGGCAGATCCTTTCCGAATCGCCGGCCATCGGCGCCATCCACGAAGCCGAAGACGGCCCGGCGGCCTTGCGCATCCTGCGCTCGACGGCGGTCGATGTCGTGCTGCTCGACATCGCGCTCGGCGAGCGCGACGGGCTGGACGTCCTGAAGACCCTGCACGGCGAGTTCCCGCGCCTCGGAGTCATCATGCTGTCGGTGTACCCGGAAAACCAGTTCGCCCTGCGCGCCATCCGGGGCGGTGCCCACGCCTACCTGAACAAGGGGTGCAGCCCGGACATCCTGTTCGCCGCTATCGCCAAGGTAGCCGGTGGCGGGCTTTACGTGACGCCGGTGCTCGCCGAACTGCTGGCGCAGAACGTCCGCGGCGGTCCGGGCGACGAGAAGCCGCCGCACGAGGCGCTTTCCAACCGCGAATTCCAGGTCCTGCAGATGCTGGCCCAGGGCCGCAGCAGCGTGCAGATCGCCCAGCAGCTGTCACTGTCGGCCAACACCATCTCGACCTACCGCGCCCGCATTTTCGAGAAACTCGGCCTGCACAACCCGGCCGACCTCTTCGCCTACGCCGCCCGCCATCGCCTGATCAGCGTGTAGTGATTCCACTACACGCGAATCACGGCAGTCGTGATTCACCACACGCCGCCGTCTGGCGATTATTGCTCCCGACAGGCGACTGACCGTAGCCAACGGCCAGACCGCCCGAATTTTCATCACCGGGAGTCGTTCGATGACACGCAAGCAGGGTTTCAGGCTGGGCATCTATGTTTTCAAGGACGCCGAAATCGTCGATTACGCGGCGCCGGCCGGCGTCATTTCGGTAGCCCGGCGGCTCGATCCGGAACTCGATACCTTCCTGATCGCCGAATCGATGCGCCCGGTGCAGAACCAGGCCGGCTTCACGGTGATCCCCAATTACAGCTTTGCCGACCAGCCGGCAATGGATGCCTTCCTGATTCCCGGCGGCTACGGCACGCGGCAGGAGATGAACAACGCCAACCTGCACCGCTACATCCGCCAACTCCCCGAAGACTGCCTGCTGACCAGCGTGTGCACCGGCTCCTGGATCTACGCCCGGATGGGCCTGCTCGACGGCCTGCCGGCGACCAACCGCAAGGAGCCGGACCGCCTCGAAGCCTCTCACATGGGCAAGACGCCGATCGATCGCCTGGCCGAGATCGCCCCGGCCTGCCGGGTCAGCCGGGCCCGCGTCGTCGATGCCGGGCGCATCGTCACCGCCGGTGGCATCGCCTCCGGCATGGAGATGGGCTTTCATCTGCTGCGCCGGGCCGGCTACGACGAGGCCTTCATCGGCGACGTCGCCCGCGTCATGGAATACCACCGTGCCTACGAGCTGTACCGGCACGACATCGAATTCAACGAAGCCCAATCCTGATCATTGAAGAAGGAGATCGCCATGTCTGCATTCAAGGACCCATTCCACGACGCTGTCAGTCTCGGCAGCTGTTCCTGCGGCAAGCATCATTCGCAGGCCGAACACGATGCCGCCCATGCCACCGATCTGCCGGTGGCGGCTGGCGAGGAATCGCTGAACCGGCGGACCATCGAATCGGCGATCATGCGCGCCGTCTTCCCGGATGACGGCGAACGCCGCCGTTTCCTCCGGGCCGTCGGCCGTTCGACCGCCCTGGCCGCGCTCTCCAGCTTCTTCCCGCTTGGCGCGCTGGAAGCCATGGCGCAGGACAAGGGGCCGCTGGAAAAGAAGGACCTGAAGATCGGCTTCATTCCCATCACCTGCGCCAGCCCGCTGCTGATGGCCGACCCGTTGGGCTTCTACAAGGCCCAGGGCCTGAACGTGCAGATGATCAAGACCGCCGGCTGGGCGCTGATCCGCGACAAGGTGATCAACCGCGAGTACGACGCCTCGCACATGCTGGCCCCGATGCCGCTCGCGATGAGCATGGGGATCGGCTCCAACCCGATGCCGCTCAACGTCGCTACCATCCAGAACACCAACGGCCAGGCGATCACCCTGCACGTCAAGCACAAGGACAAGCGTGATCCCCGGCAATGGAAGGGCTTCAAGTTCGCCGTGCCCTTCGAATACTCGATGCACAACTTCCTGCTCCGCTACTACGTCGCCGAGCATGGCCTGGACCCCGACAAGGACATCCAGATCCGCGTCGTGCCGCCGCCGGAAATGGTCGCCAACCTGCGCGCCGGCAACCTCGACGGCTATCTCGGCCCCGACCCCTTCAACCAGCGCGCGGTCTATGACGAGGTCGGCTTCATCCACATCCTCTCCAAGGAAATCTGGGATGGCCACCCGTGCTGTTCCTTCGGCGTGCCGGCTGATTTCGTCAAGCAGAACCCCAACACCTTCGCCGCGCTCTACCGCGCCATCCTGACTGCCGCCAAGATGGCGCGCGACCCGAAGAACCGCCCGATCATGGCCGAAGTGCTGGCCCCGGCGGCCTACATGAACCAGCCGAAAACCGTGCTCGAACAGGTGCTCACCGGCAAGTTCGCCGACGGCCTGGGCAGCGTGCAGAACGTGCCGACGCGGGCCGACTTCGACCCCTTCCCGTGGTATTCGATGGCGGTGTGGATCCTCAGCCAGATGAAGCGCTGGGGTTACATCAAGGGCGATGTGAACTACAAGGACATTGCCGAGAAGGTGTATCTGATCACCGATGCCCGCAAGCACATGGCCGAGATCGGCATGCCGTCGCCCAAGGAGAGCTACGCCAAGTTCAAGGTCATGGGCAAGGAGTTCGACCCGATGAAGGCCGAGGCCTACGTCAATTCCTTCGCCATCAAGAAGAGCTGACGAAAGCCCGTCATGAAAAACGAGCACTGGAAGAGCCTGCTGCTGTCGGTCGTGCTGTTCGCCTTCTTCATCGGCGTGTGGTTTGTTGCCACGCAGCCGAAGGAGAGCGTGCAGCAAGCCGTGGCGCAGGACGAATATGCGGCGCTGATGGGCAAGGGCGCCGCCAAGTCCGGGGGTTCCCGCCGCCGCAGGAAATCGGCAAGGCCATCGTTACCCATCTGTCCGATCCGTTCAAGGACAACGGGCCGAACGACAAGGGCATCGCCATCCAGCTCGGCCATTCGCTCGGCCGCGTCGGCATGGGTTTTGTGCTGGCCATTCTGGTCGCGCTGCCGCTCGGTTTCGTCATCGGCATGTCGCCGCTGCTGCACCGGGCGCTCGATCCCTTCATCCAGGTGCTCAAGCCGATTTCGCCGCTCGCCTGGATGCCGCTGGCGCTGTACACGATCAAGGACTCCGACCTCTCCGGCATCTTCGTGATCTTCATCTGTTCGGTGTGGCCGATGCTGATCAACACCGCGTTTGGCGTCGCCAATGTCCGCAAGGACTGGCTCAACGTCGCCCGCACGCTGGAAGTGCGGCCGCTGCGCAAGGCCCTGACGGTGATCCTGCCCGCCGCCGCGCCGACCATCCTGACCGGCATGCGGATCTCGATGGGCATCGCCTGGCTGGTCATCGTCGCCGCCGAAATGCTGGTCGGCGGCACCGGGGTCGGCTACTTCGTCTGGAACGAATGGAACAACCTGGCGCTACCCAACGTGATCTTCGCCATCCTCGTCATCGGCGTCGTCGGCATGGCCCTCGACCGCTGCTTCGCCGGCCTGCAAAAGCTGGTCAGCTACACGGAGTAAGCCATGGCCTTCCTCAACGTCGAAAACCTCGCCAAAGCCTATCCGGGCAGCGATGCGCCGGTCTTCGAGAACGTCAATTTCACCATCGACAAGGGCGAGTTCGTCTGCATCGTCGGCCATTCCGGCTGCGGCAAGACGACCATCCTCAATGCGCTGGCCGGGCTGGAAAGCGCCAGCGGCGGCGACCTGATCATGGATGGCCGCGAAGTCGTCGGGCCGGGTCTCGACCGTGGCGTCGTCTTTCAGGGCCATGCGCTGATGCCGTGGATGAGCGTCATCGACAACGTCAAGTTCGCCGTGCGCTCGCGCTGGCCGGACTGGAGCAAGGCCGAGAGCGAGGCCCAGGCGACGAAGTATCTCGAAATGGTCGGCCTCGGCCAGGCGCTGCACAAGAAGCCGAGCATGCTTTCCGGCGGCATGAAGCAGCGCGTCGGCATCGCCCGCGCCTTCGCCATCCAGCCCAAGATGCTGCTGCTCGACGAACCCTTCGGGGCGCTCGATGCGCTGACCCGCGGCACGATCCAGGACGAGCTGCTGAAGATCGTCCAGGCCACCGCGCAGACGGTGTTCATGATCACCCACGATGTCGACGAGGCGATCCTGCTCTCCGACCGCATCCTGCTGATGAGCAACGGGCCGCGGGCGCGCATCGCCGAAATCGTCGAGGTCGGGCTGCCACGCAGCCGCAGCCGCCACGACATGCACCACGACCCGCGCTTTTATCGCATCCGCAATCACCTGGTCGATTTTCTGGTTAGCCGTTCGAAAGACCCGAAACCGGCCGACGAAACCCATCCCCCGGTCGTTCGCCCTGGCGAAGTCGAACCGCTCGCCGCTTGAATTCTTAACAGGAGCCCACCATGAACCGCGAACAAGTTACCGACCTGATCGTCACCCAGAAAGTGAAAAAGCAGCTGACCTGGGCCAAGCTGGCCGAGATCGTCGGCCACAGCAAGGAGTGGAGCACCGCCGCGCTGCTCGGCCAGATGACGCTGAGTGAAGCCCAGGCCAAGGCCGTCGGCGCCGCGCTCGATCTGCCGGAAGAGGCCGTCACCCAGCTCCAGGTCGTGCCCTACAAAGGTTCGCTGCCCAGCGCGGTGCCGACCGACCCGCTGATCTACCGCTTCTACGAGCTGATCAGTGTCTATGGCACGACCTTCAAGTCGCTGATCCATGAAGAATTCGGCGACGGCATCATGAGCGCCATCGACTTCAACATGGACCTGACCCGCGAGCCGGACCCCAAGGGCGACCGCGTCAAGATCGTGATGAGCGGCAAGTTCCTGCCCTACAAAACCTATTGATCGACCGCATCCGTCGTTCCCGTCGTCGGATCAGCCTGAAAAGCCTGTAAATCCGGGGTGCTCAAGCCATCTCCCGGTGCCAATCGGGAGTCGGCTTTGAAAGGCGTTGTCACAGCCCGCCAGCAAATATTTTTGCAAACCCCGGATGAATCCCTATAATGCGCGCCCTCAGTTCCTGTACCCGGTTGGTGTCAGGTACTGCGGATGACGCGCCGTTTTTTGGTTGCGTCATGCAGGTCACCAAGCGGCAGTAGCTCAGTTGGTAGAGCGCAACCTTGCCAAGGTTGAGGTCGAGAGTTCGAGACTCTTCTGCCGCTCCAGGTCATTGTTGAACTGGTAATTGGGTACGAAAAAGTAGCGTCAATACGGACGCGGGGTGGAGCAGTTGGCAGCTCGTCGGGCTCATAACCCGAAGGTCGCAGGTTCAAGTCCTGCCCCCGCAACCAGTGGTTTCAGTGCGTCCTTAGCTCAGTTGGTTAGAGCGCCACGTTGACATCGTGGAGGTCGATGGTTCGAATCCGTCAGGACGCACCAAGTGTTTGCCCATGTGGCTCAGTGGTAGCGCACTCCCTTGGTAAGGGAGAGGTCGGTAGTTCGATTCTACTCATGGGCACCAGTTTCAAGGCAGTTCCGAGGCGATGTCGTTTTGTGAATTGTGAATTATTTTTAGATTTTGTTTGACAGCGCGTCGTTAAGTCTGCACAATGCGCCCCCTTCGCTGCTGACGAAACAAACAACGGCGCGGCGAGTGATCTTTAACAATTTGAACAACCGATAGGTGTGGGTGCCTTGATGCTAGCGATGCAAATCGCAAAAAAGTATTAAAGGCAATCACACGGATGGAGAGATCCATCGAGGTAGAAGTTAAATTCTACCGTCAGTGAATTGTGAGTATTAGTTGGATTGAACTGAAGAGTTTGATCCTGGCTCAGATTGAACGCTGGCGGCATGCCTTACACATGCAAGTCGAACGGCAGCGGACCTTCGGGTGCCGGCGAGTGGCGAACGGGTGAGTAATGTATCGGAACGTACCTTTCAGTGGGGGATAACGTAGCGAAAGTTACGCTAATACCGCATATTCTGTGAGCAGGAAAGCAGGGGATCGCAAGACCTTGCGCTGATTGAGCGGCCGATATCAGATTAGCTAGTTGGTGAGGTAAAGGCTCACCAAGGCGACGATCTGTAGCGGGTCTGAGAGGATGATCCGCCACACTGGAACTGAGACACGGTCCAGACTCCTACGGGAGGCAGCAGTGGGGAATTTTGGACAATGGGGGCAACCCTGATCCAGCCATGCCGCGTGAGTGAAGAAGGCCTTCGGGTTGTAAAGCTCTTTCGGCCGGGAAGAAATCGCATGGGTTAATACCCTGTGCGGATGACGGTACCGGCATAAGAAGCACCGGCTAACTACGTGCCAGCAGCCGCGGTAATACGTAGGGTGCGAGCGTTAATCGGAATTACTGGGCGTAAAGCGTGCGCAGGCGGTTTTTTAAGACAGGCGTGAAATCCCCGGGCTCAACCTGGGAACTGCGCTTGTGACTGGAAGGCTAGAGTACGGCAGAGGGGGGTGGAATTCCACGTGTAGCAGTGAAATGCGTAGAGATGTGGAGGAACACCAATGGCGAAGGCAGCCCCCTGGGTCGATACTGACGCTCATGCACGAAAGCGTGGGTAGCAAACAGGATTAGATACCCTGGTAGTCCACGCCCTAAACGATGTCAACTAGGTGTTGGGAGGGTAAAACCTTTTAGTACCGGAGCTAACGCGTGAAGTTGACCGCCTGGGGAGTACGGCCGCAAGGTTAAAACTCAAAGGAATTGACGGGGACCCGCACAAGCGGTGGATGATGTGGATTAATTCGATGCAACGCGAAAAACCTTACCTACCCTTGACATGTCCAGGAGCCTGAAGAGATTTGGGTGTGCCCGAAAGGGAACTGGAACACAGGTGCTGCATGGCTGTCGTCAGCTCGTGTCGTGAGATGTTGGGTTAAGTCCCGCAACGAGCGCAACCCTTGTCGTTAATTGCCATCATTTAGTTGGGCACTTTAACGAGACTGCCGGTGACAAACCGGAGGAAGGTGGGGATGACGTCAAGTCCTCATGGCCCTTATGGGTAGGGCTTCACACGTCATACAATGGTCGGTACAGAGGGTTGCCAAGCCGCGAGGTGGAGCCAATCCCAGAAAGCCGATCGTAGTCCGGATCGTAGGCTGCAACTCGCCTGCGTGAAGTCGGAATCGCTAGTAATCGCGGATCAGCATGTCGCGGTGAATACGTTCCCGGGTCTTGTACACACCGCCCGTCACACCATGGGAGCGGGTTCCGCCAGAAGTAGGTAGCCTAACCGCAAGGGGGGCGCTTACCACGGCGGGGTTCGTGACTGGGGTGAAGTCGTAACAAGGTAGCCGTAGGGGAACCTGCGGCTGGATCACCTCCTTTCTAGAGAAAGCATCTCTGGCACCCACAACCTATCGGTTGTTCAAAGAGTAGCAAACAGACGAGGGTCTGTAGCTCAGTCGGTTAGAGCACCGTCTTGATAAGGCGGGGGTCGTTGGTTCGATTCCAACCAGACCCACCACGTCACAAACGGGGGATTAGCTCAGCTGGGAGAGCACCTGCTTTGCAAGCAGGGGTCAACGGTTCGATCCCGTTATCCTCCACCAGAATCTAAAGATAAGCTGATTGTTTATCTTTAGCTTTTGAGGAATCAATTGCTACGCTCTTTAACAAAACGGAAGAAGGTTGTGTTGCAGCGCTGATGAGGCGTTGGCAACACGTTGTGATTGCATCTGTCTTCATTTCTTTGCCGGAATGAGACAGCACAAATATGAGTTTGCCTGTAGCCACTCTCTTAGGAGAGTACAAGGTTATAGGATCAAGCGACTAAGTGCATGTGGTGGATGCCTTGGCGATCACAGGCGATGAAGGACGTGCAAGCCTGCGAAAAGCGGGGGGAGCTGGCAATGAAGCTTTGATCCCCCGATGTCCGAATGGGGAAACCCACTCAGCAATGAGTATCCCACACTGAATACATAGGTGTGGGAGGCGAACCCGGTGAACTGAAACATCTAAGTAGCCGGAGGAAAATAAATCAACCGAGATTCCCCAAGTAGTGGCGAGCGAACGGGGAGCAGCCTGCTAGTGATAGCGGAGACGTTAATGGAACGGAATGGAAAGTCCGGCCGTAGTGGGTGATAGCCCCGTACATGAAAACGACTCTGTGGTACTAAGTTAGCGAAAAGTAGGGCGGGGCACGTGAAACCTTGTCTGAACATGGGGGGACCATCCTCCAAGGCTAAATACTCGTGATCGACCGATAGTGAACTAGTACCGTGAGGGAAAGGCGAAAAGAACCCCGGGAGGGGAGTGAAATAGATCCTGAAACCGCATGCATACAAACAGTGGGAGCCGACTTGTTCGGTGACTGCGTACCTTTTGTATAATGGGTCAGCGACTTACGTTGTGTTGCGAGCTTAACCGAATAGGGGAGGCGTAGCGAAAGCGAGTCTGATAAGGGCGTTTAGTAGCACGGCGTAGACCCGAAACCGGATGATCTATCCATGGCCAGGATGAAGGTGCCGTAACAGGTACTGGAGGTCCGAACCCACTAATGTTGAAAAATTAGGGGATGAGCTGTGGATAGGGGTGAAAGGCTAAACAAATCCGGAAATAGCTGGTTCTCCCCGAAAACTATTTAGGTAGTGCCTCATGTATCACTTGCGGGGTAAAGCACTGTTATGGCTAGGGGGTCATCGCGACTTACCAAACCATGGCAAACTCTGAATACCGCAAAGTGCGAGCATGGGAGACAGACAGTGGGTGCTAACGTCCATTGTCAAGAGGGAAACAACCCAGACCGCCAGCTAAGGTCCCAAGACACAGTTAAGTGGGAAACGAAGTGGGAAGGCATAGACAGCTAGGAAGTTGGCTTAGAAGCAGCCATCCTTTAAAGAAAGCGTAATAGCTCACTAGTCGAGTCGTCCTGCGCGGAAGATGTAACGGGGCTCAAACTGTGCACCGAAGCTGCGGATATCCGTAAGGATATGGTAGGGGAGCGTTCTGTAGGTCTGTGAAGGTGTCTTGTAAAGGATGCTGGAGATATCAGAAGTGCGAATGCTGACATGAGTAGCGATAAAGGGAGTGAAAAGCTCCCTCGCCGAAAGCCCAAGGTTTCCTACGCAACGTTCATCGGCGTAGGGTGAGTCGGCCCCTAAGGCGAGGCAGAAATGCGTAGTCGATGGGAAACAGGTCAATATTCCTGTACCGATTCTAGATGCGATGTGGGGACGGAGAAGGTTAGGTCAGCCATCTGTTGGAATAGGTGGTTTAAGCGTGTAGGCGTGCCCCTTAGGCAAATCCGGGGGCTAAGCTGAGGCGTGATGACGAGGCACTACGGTGCTGAAGTGATTGATACCAAGCTTCCAGGAAAAGCCACTAAGCTTCAGTCTAGAATTGACCGTACCGCAAACCGACACAGGTGGGCAGGATGAAAATTCTAAGGCGCTTGAGAGAACTCAGGAGAAGGAACTCGGCAAATTAACACCGTAACTTCGGAGAAGGTGTGCCCGGTAGGTTGTAGAGCCTCGCGCTCGAAGGCCGATGGGGTTGCAGTGAAATGGTGGCTGCGACTGTTTAATAAAAACACAGCACTCTGCAAACACGAAAGTGGACGTATAGGGTGTGACGCCTGCCCGGTGCCGGAAGGTTAATTGATGGGGTGCAAGCTCTTGATCGAAGCCCCGGTAAACGGCGGCCGTAACTATAACGGTCCTAAGGTAGCGAAATTCCTTGTCGGGTAAGTTCCGACCTGCACGAATGGCGTAACGATGGCCACACTGTCTCCTCCTGAGACTCAGCGAAGTTGAAATGTTTGTGAAGATGCAATCTCCCCGCGGCAAGACGGAAAGACCCATGAACCTTTACTGTAGCTTTGCATTGGACTTTGAATCGGTCTGTGTAGGATAGGTGGGAGGCTGTGAAACCGGGACGCTAGTTTCGGTGGAGCCAACCTTGAAATACCACCCTGATTTATTTGAGGTTCTAACCTTGATCCGTGAATCCGGATCGGGGACCGTGCATGGTGGGCAGTTTGACTGGGCGGTCTCCTCCAAAAGGTAACGGAGGAGTACGAAGGTACGCTTAGGACGGTCGGACATCGTCCATAAAGTGCAATGGCAAAAGCGTGCTTGACTGCGAGACCCACAAGTCGAGCAGGTGCGAAAGCAGGTCATAGTGATCCGGTGGTTCTGTATGGAAGGGCCATCGCTCAACGGATAAAAGGTACTCTGGGGATAACAGGCTGATACCGCCCAAGAGTTCATATCGACGGCGGTGTTTGGCACCTCGATGTCGGCTCATCTCATCCTGGGGCTGTAGCCGGTCCCAAGGGTATGGCTGTTCGCCATTTAAAGAGGTACGTGAGCTGGGTTTAAAACGTCGTGAGACAGTTTGGTCCCTATCTGCCGTGGGCGCTGGAAATTTGAAGGGGGCTGCTCCTAGTACGAGAGGACCGGAGTGGACGAACCTCTGGTGTACCGGTTATGACGCCAGTCGTATCGCCGGGTAGCTATGTTCGGAAGAGATAAACGCTGAAAGCATCTAAGCGTGAAACTCGCCTTAAGATGAGATTTCCCGGAGTCTTGAACTCCTTAAAGGGTCGTCGAAGACCACGACGTTGATAGGTCAGGTGTGGAAGCGCAGTAATGCGTTAAGCTAACTGATACTAATTGCCCGTACGGCTTGATCCTATAACCTTGTAATACACTGCAAACTCATAATCGCAGTCACAACAAACAACCTTCTATCCCCGTTTTGCGTTTGGCGCGGTTACTCGCGACAAACATACAAGTTACGTCTGGCGGACATAGCCTTCTGGTACCACCCCTTCCCTTCCCGAACAGGACCGTGAAACAGTTGAGCGCCAATGATAGTGAGCTTCCGCTCGCGAAAGTAGGTCACCGCCAGACTCCCCATACAAACCCCCTTCAGCTCCAACTGAAGGGGGTTTCTGCGTCTACAACGAAAAATTTGATCGAAATCTGAGCTAAGCGCCCGTAAGCCCCCGGCGAACTCAGGTAAGCGCCCGGCGAACTCAGGTCAGTCGGTGATTTGAGGTTGCCAGCGGTGCGGCAGCAGGTCGCCGACGCGGCTTGCCGGTTGGGTCGGCAGGCGGGTCAGGACATCCTTCAGGTAAGCCAAAGGCTCGTGACCATTGAGCTTGGCGGATTGGATCAGGCTCATGATCGCGGCGGCGCGTTTGCCGGCGCGCAAGCTGCCGGCAAATAACCAGTTCTTGCGGCCGAGCGCGATCGGCCGGATCTGATTCTCGATCCAGTTGTTATCGATCGGCACCTGGCCATCCGTTAGGTAATGCGTCAGCGCCACCCAGCGTTTCAGGCTGTAGTCGATCGCCCTGGCGGTCCCCGAGCCATTGGGTACCACCTGTCGTTGCCGGGTCAACCAGGCATGCAATTCATCGGCAATCGGTCGGGCTTTCGCCTCCCGAATTCGTCGTCGCTCATCGATGTCGAATCCGGCAGCTTCCTGCTCGACCCCATAGAGTTTGCCGAAACAATCCAGTGCCTCGCCGGCGATCAGGCTCTGCTTCTGGCTGTGTAGCTCGAAGAACTTGCGCCGGGCATGCGCCATGCAGCCGGCTTCAGTCAACCCATTGGCCAGCAGTGCCTTGTAGCCTGAGTAATCATCGCAAATCAGTGTGCCGCGCCAGTCACCCAGGAATTCCTGGGCGTGCCTGCCGGCACGGCTTTCAGCAAAGTCATAGATCACCGCCTTGGTCGGCTCGAAGGCGCCGATGCTGTAGGACCAGAGGTAGGCTCGATGCGTCTTGCCAGCCCCCGGATCAAGCATGGCCACCGGCGTTTCATCGGCATGCAGCACCCGATGCCCGAGCATCTCATCCTTCAGGGCATCGACCAGGGGCTGGAGTGCCACACCGCATTTCCCTACCCACTGGGCGAGTGTCGATTGCGGAATGGCCAGTCCGGCCCGACCGAAGATCGCTTCCTGACGATAGAGCGGCAGATGGTCGAGGTATTTGGCAACCAGCACCTGCGCGAGCAAGCCGGTCGTCGGAATACCCTTGTCGATAACGTGCGCCGGAACAGGCGCCTGGATCAGCGTTTCGCACTGCCCGCAGACCCACTTGCCACGAATGTGGCGCTCGACGCTGAAGACGCCTGGCGTGTAATCGAGCTTCTCGGCCACATCCTCGCCGATGCGCTTCATCGTGCAGCCGCAAGGGCAGACCGTGGATTCAGGCTCATGATGAATGTCGGCACGCGGCAGACTCGCCGGCAGCGGCTGGCGTTTGGCCTGGCCTTTCGCCTTCGGTGGCGTCGGCGACAGTTGTGCGAGTTCTTCTTCCATCGCCGCCAGATCGGCATCGATGGTTTCCTCGAATAGTTGCGCCTGCTCGACCGGCCAGTGCTCGGTCTTGACCCCGAAGCGCCAGCGCTTGTGCATCGCCAGTTCATGCGTGAGTTTGTCGATCTTGGCTTGGCGCCAGTCCAACTCGCGGTCTTTCTCGACCAGCAGGCGACGCAGTTCGTCAGCGCTGAGTTGGTCGAGGTGGGTTGGCAAGGACATGGCCGGCATGATGCCGTCCGCCGCCCGATCTGACCATCGTGGACTTCCCCAATGGTGGACCGTCAAACAATCCGGATCACACCGCCGTCAGCCAGTCGTTCCCATGGCAGACCGAGGACGAGTGCATCAAACTGCGGCCGGCTGAGCTCGACGCTGCTGTTGCCGTGCCGCCAGCAGAATCGCCCCTGATTGAGCCGACGGTTCGCTAGCCAGATACCGTATCCATCATGGACCAGCACTTTCATCCGGTTGGCTCGGCGATTGGCAAACAGATAGGCATGGTGGGGTCGGGCTTCGCCAAACATCGAGACGACCCGGGCCAGGATCGTCTCGGTCCCCGCCCGCATATCCAGCGGCGTGGTCGATAACCACAGGGCATCGACCCGAATCACCGTAGCCAATCTCGCAACCAGGCGGCGCAATCGCTCGCCGCCTGTCCAGGCCATTCAATCTTCACCGCCGTGTTGCCACGCCGAACTTCGATCCGAATGTCGGGGATGCTTGAGACGATGGGTGGCATCGGTACCGGCACAAAGGCGGGTTCTGTGCCGCGCGCCGGTGAAATCGACCGTGCCGGCAGGCTGCGGCTCGGTGGCTCAATGCCCCGTTCCCGCATCCAGCGACGGACCTGATTCGCATTGACGCTATTGGCCAACGCAATGCCGGCAACTGAAGCGCCGGCCTCACAACAGGCAGCAATCACTGCCTGCTTGAACTCCTCGGGGTGAGTCCGCCTGCGGCGGCTCGGCTTCTTAACTTCCATCGATCGTGTCCACCATCTTTTTTAGTGGACACTATCTTCACGGTCTAAGCCGTCAATTCACAGATGAGTTCGCCGGGCGCTTACTCCTAACGGCCGCAAGTTTGCTTCGTTAATCAAACCGGGCAGTTAATAAACTCCATCAGCTCGCGGGCAAAACGTTCGCGCTGCCACTGGTGCGGGGAATGGTCGGTGCCTTCGTAGATGTGCAGAATCGCGTTCGGGATTTGGCGGGCCACATACTGTGCAGTCTCGGCCCGGTAGAAGTTGCTTTCCTGACCATAGACGAGCAGCGATGGCACGTCGATGCCACTCAAGACGTCGCGGTAATCCGCTGCGGTCAGGCTGGCCCAGCACTCGATCAAGGGAACTGGATCCTGGGCGCGCAGCGCCTGTCGTGACTTTTCCCAGCCGCTTGCGCCAGCCAGGTATTTTTCCCGGGCACGCTCATTCAAACCAAAAGCCGTCAATTTCAGGACGCCTTCAGCGAAATCTTCCTTTAGCCAACCCATCATTTCAGTCGCTTTGTTGCCATCAAAGCTGCCATAAATGCCATGCTGCCAACTTTCATCGGAAATCAGCTTGGGCGACTGGTCGATGAAGCAGAGCCGCTCTAAGCGGCTGGTTCCAAAATCGCGAATGTATTGCCACAAGGTCAGCGCTCCCATCGAGTGTCCGACGGCGGTGACTTTGTCGAGTTCGTAGTGGTCGAGCAGGTTTTGCAGATCGCGCGCCATACGCTTGGCGCTTGGCGCCGCATGCTTGCCCAGCGGATGCCCCCCGTGACCACGGGCGTCCCAGCGATAAATGCGATGTTTGGCCGTCAGTTGTCCAAGAAAAGGAAACCATTCCTGGTGACTGGAGGTCCAGCCATGGAGCATGACGATGGGGGAACCCTCGCCAGAAATTTTGACGTGAATCTTGGCGCCGTCATCGGCAAAAAAGTGGGACATGGCGTTGGAGGCAAGTGAAGTCGGCCAAGTATAATCCGCCGGTCAATACGCTGGAGTATGGAAATGTTTGACTGGAGAGACTACGGGAATGGCATTGTCGCCTTCGATGCCGGATATGTAAGGCCAATTCTCGCAGCAATTCATATGGTTATCGAGAATGGTCGGGTAGCCTTCATCGACACCGGCAGCAACGATGCCTTGCCGAATGCCCTTGCGGCGCTGAAGAAGCTGGGCGTCAATGAGGCCGCAGTGGATTATGTGATCCTGACCCATATCCATCTTGATCATGCCGGTGGTGCCGGTAGCCTGATGGCAGCATTTCCGAATGCCCGGCTGGTTGTCCACCCGCGTGGCGCCAGGCACATGGCTGAACCCTCCAGGCTGGTAGTCGGAGTGACAGCGGTCTATGGTGCCGACTACGTTGATCGTGTCTATGGTGAAATACTGCCGATTCCCGCAGAACGCATTATCGAAGCCCCGGATGGGTATGTCGTCTCATTGGCCGGGAGGGAGTTGCTGTGTCTTGACACCCCCGGTCACGCCCGCCATCACATCTGTATTGTCGACCGCAGGACCAGCGGAATCTTTACCGGAGACATGTTTGGCCTTTCCTATCGCGAGCTTGATGTCGACGGCCGACAGTTCATTTTTCCGACGACGACGCCGACCCAATTTGAGCCTGATGAAATGCGCCGTTCGATCAGTCGATTGCTTTCGTTTGCGCCTGAGGCAGTGTATCTGACCCATTACGGTCGGGTGCCGGATGTCCGGCGGCGGGCATCCGATTTGTTACGCCATCTCGATGTGCTGGTGGCGATCGCGTTATCGGAGAAGGATGCCGG